>NZ_CAMVDO010000005.1 GCF_947166265.1 uncultured Fibrobacter sp.
GGACTTTGAGCGCAGCGATAAGCCCGGAGGGCGGCGAGCCAGCCGCGTAGCGGGTCCTGGCGAGACGTCAAACCCTTTTCCTTCTAAGAAAAGCTAAAGTCTGGTCTTTTTGTTTTACCAGTATGGCAAATGGGTTGAGAACCCGAGAAGAGGGTTCGACAAAATTCTTTTGTGGGCGTTAGCCCGTGAAAAGAATTTTGGACTTTGAGCGCAGCGATAAGCCCGGAGGGCGGCGAGCCAGCCGCGTAGCGGGTTCTGGCGAGACGTCAAACCCTTTTCCCGCTCATCATAACGTCGAAGACCTGGTCTTTTCTTTTGGATGACAGATGCTGTAATTTGCTACATTTGGGCGCGAAATGAGAACTCCGCTTCAACTTGCCGTCATTTTCGCCATCTGCCTTGCCGGGGAATTTCTTCACCGCATCGTGGGCATTCCCCTTCCGGGGAATATTATCGGCATGGTCTTGTTGCTCATTCTCCTTTGCCTCAAGGTCCTTAAGCCCGAACAAATTTCCGGAGTTTCAAGCTTTTTCCTGAACCACCTTGCGCTATTTTTCTTGCCCCCGAGCATCGCCATTATGGCCGTCGGCGACGACGTCCTTTCCAAATGGCACCTGCTCCTGTTCCTGTGCATAGCCTTCACGCTCGTCACCATCGCAGTCGGTGGCCGAATGACGCAAATTCTCATCCGCAAGCAGGAATACCGCGAAAACCTGGCGCGCCGTGCAGAACGCCTCGCCAAGCGGGCAGCAGCCCGTAACCATACAGACGGAGTTGCAAGATGAACGAAATCATAAACTCCCCCCTGTTCGGCATTTTGCTTTCACTCGTTGCATTTGAAATCGGTGTTGCCATCAGCAAGAAATTCAAGTATTCCTTCCTGAACCCGCTGCTGATTGCAAACATCCTCATCGTGGGCTTCTTGCTTACCACGGGAATCAGCCTCGAAAGCTACAACATTGGCGGCAACTACATTTCCCTTCTGCTTTCGCCCGCAACCGTTGTTCTTGCGGTTCCGCTGTACAGGCAAATTGCAAGCCTCAAAAAATTCTGGAAGCCAATCCTCGCGGGAATCTTTGCAGGGAGCCTCACCTCGATGGCCTGCGTCATCGTCGTGAGCAGGCTGATAAAACTCAGCGATACCCTCATGCTCTCGTTGCTCCCCAAATCCATCACGATTCCCATGGGTTCTGTCGTTTCGGAACAAATCGGAGGCATTCCCTCGGTCACGATTATCGCCATCACCATTACAGGTATCACGGGAGCCGTCGCCGCCCCCGCCGTATGCAAGTTCTGCCGCATCAAGCACAAGGTGGCACAGGGAATCGCCATCGGTACAGCAAGCCACGCACTCGGCACCACCAGGGCTATGGAACTGGGCGAAGTTCAGGGCGCCATGAGCAGCCTTTCTATCGGTGTGGCTGGGCTATTTACAGCCGTCGTTGCCCCGATTATCATCAGCATTATCGAATAATTTACGCCTTTCCCACCAGGATTTCGGCGACTATGCTTTCGTTTTCGGGAATGTAGCACAGCTTTCTAAGATCGTCATGAAAAAAGAAACGTTCGCTACGCACCGACTTCCGGAGCATATTTCCCGAAAGAAGCATCGACTGCGCGATATAGCCCGCGTTCAGGTTCATATAGCGGTAGGCTCGCTCCCCGAGCAGATTGCATGACTCGTTCAAGTCCGCCGTCAACAGAAGCGCAAAGGCTACGTTATCGGCTTCTTCGGGGCTTGAATGGCATTTCGCGAACTTTTTAACATTCACCGCCACCGACTGCATGTAGATGGACTTGCGTACAGGCACGTAGCGGTAAACGCCGGGGTACACAAACATCACGTCAAAAGCGACCACCCAGATTTTCAGGAGTCCCGCTCCGAACAAATGAATCTGTCCGGCCTCGAGCCAGCGGAGCATACTCGAAAAATCATCCAGGTCCAGGGAAACTTTCTTGAAAGGCATAAAATTTCTTGAAGAAATTTCGGTATCCTTAAGCGACTTCAGGTAATGAGCAACATCGAACTTTGCGGGCGTGAGCGGAAATTCGTCGCCAGGAAGCGCCTGAGCCGAAAGCCTACGAATGCGGATGCACTTCGAAAGATCCGTAATATTTTCTGCACGGTTCTGCCGCATAAAAAGAGCCGAATACCGCGAGGCATCGTAAGAGGCAGAACCATCAGCCACTTGCAACTCCGTCAAGTCGCCTGCGGCAAAATCCATTTCGCTACGGTTGGAATAGGCCGTTTCTCCGACGCCCTCGTCTGCCGAATCAAACGCAAGTTCGCTATACTCGGGGAATACAGCCAAGGCGGCAAGAGGAACCTCCGTTGCACACAAATTAAGTACAATCGCGATTTCGTCGTCGACAAAGCCACCCAAGGCAAAGACTTTCGCACCCTTGGATTTAGATTGCAACATGACGCTACCTGCGCAAGCCCCTACATCCTGCATCACCTGGGCATAAGCCGATTCCCTGAAGTGCCAAACGGAACGTTCCAAAATTCCCGTAAAAATATAGAGCAGCGGAGCTTCTTCTGCAAAGTCCTTGTCGGGGAAAGCCGCCACGATCTTTTTCATTTCGTCCTTACCGCCGATGCGAACCAGCTGCCCTGCCGAATCCAAGGCCTTGCCACGGCCTGCAGCATCATAGGCGTACACGCCATCGGGAATGGAGCGCTGGCGCACCACGACGTACACACCCACCGGACATAAATTGTCGCCCGAAATAAAATCGAGCGCGGGAAATTCACCCTTGTGCAAGTCAATCCTGTTCGATTTCAGGTAACGCCGGTCGGGATTTTTCTGCGTTTCCCAATGCAATTCCACGGGCTTTTCCTTACGGGCAAAGCAAATGGACTTGTGATAGTTCTCGGAGAAAAAACGCATAAAGTAAAGATAGTAAATAGGGGGCAGGGGTTGGTGGTTGGTGGTTAGTGGTTGGTGGTTAGGGAACGCGCAAAAAAAACAATTGATACACTGACACAAAAATAAGCTATTTTCCTAGAACCATATTTATTTTTCGAGGATAGATTTAAGGGCAAAAGGGTAAAAAGGAGTGTTTCGGCAACGGTCGCATGTAATAAAAAAAAGCAATGCACACGGTTCAAGAGTTTACTTGCGTAAACGCAAATTGCACAGAAATCCTTTTTTTTTGCCTCGCACCGATTTAATTTTATAAAGAGCAAACAAAAATGAGGTCAAGATGAATTTCAAAACCAAAACAAGCATTTTCCTTTCTGCAGCGGCACTCTCGTTCTTGAGCGCCTGCGGAGGCGATTCCTCTAGCAGCAGCACTCCCGAATCCGAAGAAGTGACTCCGGCGGACTCCACCAACACCCCGACAGATTCCATTCCGGACAATCCGCTTCCGAGCGGCGACTCTACGAATACTCCGGCCGACACGGCAAGAACTCCTGCCGATTCAATCGTCACGCCGGACACTTCTAGCACCGAAAACGGTGGAAGCAAGGTCGTGATGCCCGAAGAAGCAGCCGACATCCAACCTTCCATCACCCTTCCCAAGGAAGAAGGCAAGGGGCTTCTGATTGACGACTTTGAAGATGGTGACAACCAGTCCCTGCAGGGTGAATTCTACTGGTACACCTATAACGACAACAACGGCGGTTCCGATGGCGACGGCGCATCCGAAATCAAGACTCCCGTCGGCGAAGACGGTTACCCGATTGCCAGAAAGACTGATAACGGAACCAACTATGCATGGGCAGTCTACTACGCTCTCGACAAGGGCGAATACGCATACGACCCCTACGTCGGTTGGGGCGTTACCTTGGATACAGACGTAGACTACAGCCGCTTTGGCGGAATCACCTACTGGTACAAGGGAGGTGCTCACGAAGTCCACATCGAAACTTCCGACGTGACCGACTACGACGTCCATTTAGCAAAGCTCAAGCCTTCGGCCGCCGCCTGGACCAAGGCAGTCATCCGCTTCAAGGATCTCACGCAGGGTGGCTGGGGTAAGAAAGTAGCATTCGACCCCGCCCACATCGAAAAGATCAGTTTCCAGGCCAAGGGCGACGGAAAGATCGACTCCGTCCTTATCGATAACATCTATCTGCAAGATACGAGCGAA
This sequence comes from uncultured Fibrobacter sp., assembly GCF_947166265.1. Lineage (NCBI taxonomy): Bacteria > Pseudomonadati > Fibrobacterota > Fibrobacteria > Fibrobacterales > Fibrobacteraceae > Fibrobacter > uncultured Fibrobacter sp. The sequence continues at coordinate 4,099 of NZ_CAMVDO010000005.1, forward strand.
GTCGAAAAGGACCAGGCCGACATGACCATCAACGAACCCGAAATCCCGGAAGTCGTTATCGGCGATGTCGCTATTTCCAACCCGCTCCAGGAAAAGGCGATGAAGTACCTGAACAAGGGCATCAACATCACCAACTGGCTTGAAGAAGACAAGACTCTCTTCAAGGGCACGTTCAAGTTCGACGAAGCAGACATCAAGCTGATGGCCGACAACGGCATCAAGTCGCTCCGTCTCCCCATCGACCTCGACCACTACGCCACCAACCGTGACGAATTCGTTGCCGGCACCGATAAGGAACTCACGTTCGATGACGAAAACCTGTTCGCCGTCCTCGATTCCTTCGCCGTATGGACCGGAGCTCACGGCATGTCTTTCGTGATCGACTACCACGAATACGACAACAGCTATAACGCCACCAGTGCCGAAGACCCGAACTACACGAAGATGATGGCAAACGTCTGGAAGCACGTTGCCACCCACTTCGCCAGCAACGAACGCGAAGACATCTTCTTCGAACTCCTGAACGAACCCGACATGAGCAACGGTAAGGTTCCGTCTGCAACTTGGCGCAAGGCCGCCCAGGAAGACATCGACTCCATCCGTACGGTCGATACGAAGCACACCATTATCTTCGGTGATGCTGAATGGTACGCCATCAAGCACCTTGCCGCAGGCGACCCGCTGAAGGATGACAACGTCGTTTACGCCGTGCACACCTACGAACCGTTCGTGTTCACGCACCAGGGTGCAAACTGGTCCGAAACGGCTCCCATCAAGGGCCTGATGTTCCCCTACGATCCGGCAAAATGGTCTGAATACAGCGCCGACTTCGGCGTGAACAAGTCCACCGCCTCCTGGGTCAAGAGCGCCGTCAAGAACTACTACAAGAACGGCAACAAGGAAGCTATCCTCAACCTGATCCTTCCGGCTAAGGAATGGGCCGTCAGGAACAACGTGCCGGTCATCATCAACGAATTCGGCGCCTACAACCTGGAAAGCGATCCGCAGTCCGTGCTGAACTACATGACCGCCATGAGAGAAATCAGCGATACGCTCCAGATCCCGCTCACTCACTGGGGCTACACCGGAGGCTTCTCGCTCTTCGAATCTGCCGCAGGTAGCGTCAAGGGAACCAAGCTTATCGACGGCATGGCCGAAGCTTTCGGACTCGAAAAGTAAGCCGTTAGGGAAACTCCCTAGACATCAAAAGATTTAGGCTCCTTAGGCCGCCCAATCGCAATAAGGTTGGGCGGTCTTTTTACGTTCAGGCAGGGGCGTATTTTGTATATTGTAGGATATTTGATGCCATGACGTGAACACGACTTCGGAACAAGCCTGAGACGCGCCTCACACGTCATTGCGAGGAACGAAGTGACGAAGCAATCTATAAACCTCTGGGTATTTTTCATTTTCTTTTTTTTGACGACGGCAAGCGCTTTCGCCACAGGTTTTTACGGTAACAACAGCGACATTCGCTGGAAAACCGCCGGAACAGACCACTTCAACTTTATCTACCCTGTTGAATACTCCACCCACGCCGCCAAGGTTTCCGCCTACGCCGAGGCCGTCTACGATTCCGTCGTAAACCGCTACCACCACGACCTGCCCGGCCGCGTGAACGCAACCCTCAACAATGCGCTCTACAGTAACGGCAACGCCATCCCAAGTGAAAATTCCATCAACCTCTGGCTCACCAACTGGGATTTCAAGATCCGTAGCAGCCACGGCTGGCTTTCGGACGTGGTGACACACGAATTCAGCCACCTGGTCAGTATCGAGAACGCAAGCAAGTTCAGCCCGAGCCTTTACGGTTTCCAGATCACCTACACTGACTATTACAACGAGCGCACCACGCAGGATTTCGCGACTGCGATTCCCTTCACGCTGCAGCCGCTCTGGATTGCCGAAGGTACCGCCCAGTACGAATCGAGCCGCATGGGCTTTGACGCCTGGGACACCCACCGCGACATGCTGCTCCGCGTAGCGGCCCTGAACGACAGCCTGCTCACGCTCCCCTACATGCACGACTTTTCGGACAATTCGCTGTTTGCCGAACTCGGCCCCTATACACAGGGTTTTTCGCTTGTGCGCTACATCAGCGAAAAATACGGCGAAGACGCCGTTCCCAAAATTTGGCACGAAATGTCGAAATACCATAGGCTCACGCTCGACGGCGCCATTCAGAAAGTTCTCGGCTTAAGCGAACAGGAACTCTACGACAAGTGGAAAGAAGACATCACCGCGCAGTACAAAGCACAGCGCGACAGCCTGGGCACCCTTGTCGAAGGTACCAAGATGACCGAAGACGCCTTCTGGCAGGATTTCCCCGTCATCACCGGGAACCACCTGTACGGGGTTTCGAACTTCGGGGGCGACTGGTTTGACGGAAGCGTTTTCAAGATGGAAATCAACAAGAAGCCCGAACCGACCGAAGATACGAAGGATTCCAGCAACACGATCGACGGTGTCGAAATCGGCGAAATCGAAGTCGAAAACGAAAGCGAGACCATCGACATTTCCGAATACGCAAAGCACGGATTCAAGCTCAAGAAAGCCTGGCTCGACAAGGGTATCGACGTTTACGAAGACAGCGTACAAGGGCCGATGCTCGCCTACGTAAACTACCAGAACAGGGACAAAGACGGACACGCTCACTTCGACATCGCCATTAGCGACACGAACAAGAACATGGTTTCGGTGACCTACCTCGCCGACGCCGTCTACCCCGCCATCGACCGCCAAGGAACCACGGTCGTCTTCGCCATGCGCGAACCCTACAGCACACGCTTCAAGCTTTCCAAGGTGCCCTACCCGAAGGACCTGACCGACTACACCGTCGAAGACCCCATGGACATTTTCGTACCGGATTCCAAGTTCGACTACTACAACATCTACAGTCCTAAATTCAGCCCCGACGGCAAGCGGATTGCCTTCGGTTTCTTTGACGACAAGACCCGCGGCATTGCGATTATCGACAGCGACGGAAAGAACATGAAAATCGTCTCCACCGAAGGTTTCGACGAACGCGACGTGAACTGGATCGACAACGACAAGATCGTATTCTCAAGCAACAGGAACGGAATCTTCAACCTTATCGAAAAGACGCTTTCTACCGGAGCCGAACGTCCGCTCACTAATGTTGTCGGCGGCGCATTCACCCCGGCCCTCGCAGGCGACACGCTCTACTTTACCGAATACGACAAGGACGGATTTTCGCTCTACAAGATGAGCTACAGCACGCCCCCGCTCATCGACGACACGACCATCACCCTCACCGAACGAGACAGCATTATCCAATTGGCTGACACCAGCTGCAAAATAGAAGAAGGAGGGGAAAGCCTTCCCCTCGCTTCTGCCACAGCAGAAGCTACCCCTTCGAGCGGGGACACCCCGCAACGCCCCGACTCTAGCGTAGCCTGTACCCCGGTCGTCACCCTCCGCGATAGCGCCATCAAAATCACCGATACCACTCGGACCGTTACGCAGAAACCGGCACCCGCTACCATCACGCTCCACGGGACACTCCCCCAGCGCATCGAAAAGCCGCTCGAAATCGGCGACATCGAATTTGCGGGCGTCGAACGCGACTACCGCCCGATTCCCAACATTCCGCTATTCGTTCCGATGCTCGTCTTTAGCGAAAACGCCCCCGACCTCACCGTACTTGGCGACGGCAAGCTCAAGGTCAAGGCTGGCCTTGCCGTTATCCTTGCCGACGCCCTCAAGAAAAACATGGTCCAGATCGGCTTTTTGCTCGAACTCGGAAACGGTTTCGACTACATCAACAGTGAAGGGCTCAACCCCAGGCAAGAAAAGGAATTCTTTGTCGCCTGGGAAAACAAGAGTACTCCCCTGGACCTCGCCCTCAGCTACAGTTACGCCAACTACACCAGCAAGGACACCGTCCGCAACGAAGACGTGCAAAAGAACAACGGCGATAGCCTCTACACAAGTCACAACGCAAGCACCATCCAGTCGATTGTCGGTGCCGCCGGATACAGCCTTTTCAAGAGCATCGACACCATGCAGGTGGCTCTCGGCTACGACTGGGCGAACCTGAACTTTTACGAAGAAAATTTCGACTGGCCCTACCAAAAGCGCCTGAGCGCGCTTGCCGCCTTCGGGCTTTACGGCGACCACGCCGAAGGTTCCGAAATCAGCGGACAAGGCAACGGGCTGCGCCTCTATTACCAGTACTCGAACGCGAACCTTTCCCGCTCAGGGACATTTGCCGAAAGTTTCGTCATCACCTCGAGCGGATTCGCAAAGCCGAAGTACAGAAACTTCAACATCAACGAAATCGGCCTGAACCTTTACGGAAGTCTGCAAAGCCCGCTTACCGGGGCGCGCCTTGCCGCAGGCGCAAAGATCGGCGGAATATTCCACTGGAGCACCGACGCCAAGGAAGACACGCTCGACTCCTACTACTACAATCCGCTATTCCTCGAAGGCTACCCCTACCTACGTAGCTCAGAAAGCTACACGCTCGCAGGGACGCGCACCGCCATTGCCGAACTCCACTACCTTTTCCCCGTCTACGACGACTGGCGCAAAGGGGCCTGGATTTTCGAGACTCGCAGTTTCTACGTAGACCTTTTCTCGCAGATCGGCTCCGCCTGGACAGGCAAGTGGTTCGACAACGACAAGCTGACCGACCACCGGTTCTGGGACCGTTCCGTGGGACTTTCCCTGCGTATGAGCAACAGGATTTTCTACGGCACCCCGTTCGACATTTCGCTCACGCTCGCCCGCGGCCTGAACCGTATTGGCGAAGACGAAAACCTGCACGGAGGACAAAAGCTTACACCAATCGACCTGCCCGTCATCCCCGAAAGCATCGCTCCCACCCGCATCAAGTTTGCCATCGGAATGGGGTTTGCGAATTCTTGGCAGTAGCCAAGAATTTGTAGCCGCAGATGCGGTTGCCAATAGTTGAAAATAGCCAACCACAAGGAGGTTCACATGTCACGTTTTATGTCGCCGCTGCGACCGCGCTACATGCGGACTCCCTCTGAAGTGTACTACAAAGATTCCGAAAAGGAACCGGGTGAAACCGTAAACAGACCGGGAATGCACCCGCCCGAAAGCATCCAGCCAAGCTCCGGAACCGAAAACACGGCAACAGACGACGCCGAAGAGCTGCAGTACCCTGAAACCGTCTGCATTTCCGAGGGGACGTTCCGGCAGATTCGCGACGACAGCCTGGTGCTACTTTCGCAGGGAATTTCGCATAGGCTTTTCCGCACCATCGAAGGACCTTTCCAGATTTTCATTCTGCCCGAACACGAAGACCGCGCACGTGTGCAGCTCGCCCTTTACCGAAAGGAAAATCCGCCCAAGGAAGAGAATCCGCCGATTCCGCTCAGCTTCAGCCTGCAGCCCCTATGGGTTCTGCTTGCGCCCGTGATTTTCACGCTGATTGATTTCTCGGACAAAATCAGCCTGCACTCCCGTGGAATCTCCGACGCCGGCAAGGTCCTTAAAGGGGAATGGTGGCGTTCACTCACGGCACAGACCTTGCACGGCGACACTCGGCACCTCGCCTCGAACCTGCTCTGCGGATACATCGTCATGAACATGATTACGTTCCGCATTCCACTTTTGCGACTGGCCCCCTTTATCGCCATCGCGGCAGCCATCGCCAACATTTGCGTTTCGCTCACGGTGCAGACGGACTTCCGTTCGCTTGGTTTTTCGACTTTCGTATTCGCCGCCATCGGATGCCTTGCAGTCATTGAATTTAGGCTGATGCCCAAGGAAACGCACGGACTGCTCCGCAGGTTCGCGCCGCTCTTTGGAGCAACCTCGCTCGCCGTGTTTCTTGGACTCGGTGAAAACGCGGATATTCTCGGACACGCTTACGGCTTTGTCGCGGGGCTTTTCTGCGGGTTTATCCCGAGCAAGAAAAGCCTACGCTGGGGAACGCCACTTGCCGCAACCGATGGAATCGGCCTAGTGTTCTACTATGCGCTATACATGATTAGTTGGAAATTAGCTTTATAGGAGATTCCCACCCTGGTGGCCATGCGCACTAAAGAGCAAAGCTCTAAGTGCTGTCCGCCCGACTTGATCGGGAATGACACAATGGGCTAAGCGCCTCCACAAGGTGAAAAAAAGAACGGCCACCTTTCGATGACCGTCCGTACTCTTTGTCCAAATTTCAAATGTTAGCTTAAATCTAACAAATTGCATCGAACAAAGTATTACAAAATTATTATTTTATCAGTAAAAATAAACATACAAAGTATCGAAAGAAAGAGTAGGGGCGCCGATAACGCAGTCCGCAAAAAAATCCAGAGCGACCCTCATTTACCGAAGCAAGCAGATACAAAAAAACTGGCGGCTCTCTAGAGTCGCCTTTCGTCTTTCACGGAAGTACGTCAAAAATTAAACCGAGGTTCCCCGCATCCCTTGATGCGGGATTCCGCGATTAAAGAGCGAGGAACTTCTTAGCCTTGTCGGCGTAGTTCTGGTTATCGCCGTAGACTTCGAGAATGCGTTCGGCAGTCTTCTTAGCCTTGTCGGCAGCACCGAGCTGATCATAGACGAGCGTGAGCTTCCACATGGCGTCGGCCACCATCGGGACTTCGTCTACCGGTTCATCCTTCTGGAAACGGTCTTCCTTGTCGCCAGTGCGCTTGGCAAATTCGCCGACGTACTTTTCCAGGAGACCGGCAGCGGCGGAGTAGTCGCCCTTTTCGATTTTCACGGCAGCGAGACCATGCATAGCGGCAGAACGAACCAACGCCACGGAGCCCGCATTGTCAAGGCTCTTCTGGAAGAAAAGCGCTGCGGCATCGAAGTCACCGGCCTGGTACTTGATGTTGCCCACATAAAGGGCGGCCTTTGCAAGAGCCGTTCCGCTCAGCTTGCCGGAATTGATCTTGGATTCGAATTCCACAAGGGCGGAATCCTTCTGGTCGGCATAAAGGAGAGTCATGCCGGGGCCCAGGAGTTCGGCCTGTTCAGCGGCGGCAGCCTTACGGTAGTCGCGGAACTGCACCACGCCCACCACAATGACCATCACCACCACGAGGGCAGCCACGACCTTGGAGCCATGTGCGACAAAAAATTCCTTGATTTCAGAATTGTTGGTATTCGATTCGTTAGCCATTTTTAGCGTCCATGTTAAATTTTTGTGTTCCAATCATAGAAAAATTTTATTGTATTGTCAGCAGACCTTGACAAAACAGCCCTGATTTACTAATTTTGGCCTACCATGCCACTCTAGCTCAGCTGGTAGAGCAGCTGATTCGTAATCAGCAGGTCGGCAGTTCAAATCTGCTGGGTGGCTCGAAAAAGTCCCGTTCCGGTAAGGAATGGGATTTTTTATAATGTCGGCGAGACATTTTTCACATTGTTGATATGTTTCAATATTTTTATATTTGTCCGTCAGTTGAAGACTATATGAAATAGATTATAGCACTGGTTTTTGCCTTGTTCGTCGTGACAGCTGCGGTTGCGGAGGGTGAAGAAAAATCGTTTAAGTTTGAATTAGATGATGATTATGGAGACATGGATCAAACCATCGATGCAGGCTTAACCATTCATCCAATCGGTTTCGTTTATGAGGGGATTACATCATGGGAAGTAACTGGACTCCCGCATGGACTTTTCAGTGCTATTGATGAAAAGACCATTCTTTATCAGGGGAAATCACTGTAAAAGAAATCGAGGATGCTACAAGGATAAACGTTACTGAAAATGAAAAACAGAAGGTCACCGCAGGCCAACAGATTAAAAGCGCATACGCACGATTTGGGATAATTCTGAACCATAGAGGATTGTAATATGGAGAAAAACATCCCGAAATAAAAGTGATTCAGTTGAAGCACCGCACTATGCTTATGCAAGGCAGCAACGTTGACCCAAATGACGAAACGAACGTCATCCGAAAAAGACTTGGCCTAGCCCTATTTGAAGGACCGTATATCGGTTGATTTTTCCATTCTAAAAAGTGGAATCGCAAAAGGCTCCGCAGTAGCGGAGCCTTAAAAATACAACACCATACAATAAGGGTTACCTAGGCAGGGAGTCCCAGGTAACCCCTTGTGTTGTGGTAGGTACGCACTCGCGTACCCGTTGTGTGTGTGTTATTCTTGTAGAAATCCGGCAAAACCTACCGGGGCATTCACCCCGTAGTCAGTCCTGCCGATTCATTCAGCAAGCTTTCATTAGAAGTTGTTCATATTGGCGTTGCGGAGGTAAGCGGGCATACGGTAGTCCACCGCGCTTTCCTGCACCGATTCAGCAGCTTCGGAACGCGTTGCAGTTGCAACGGCCGGTTCCATCATGGTAGCGGCCTTGTTCTGGCGAAGGAACGCCGGAACGTCACGTTCGTTCTGTGCTGCATAGGCCGGAGCCTCGTTTGCACTGAAGCTGTTCGATTCCACGCCACCGCGGCCACCGTTCATACGGTCTTCGTCGGCAACGGCAGAAAATTCAGCCGTATCGGAACCCTGGGACACCACTTCTTCTTCGGCTGTAGTCTTGGCGTCAAACGTCGGAGAAGAGAAAGCCGGGGAGCCAAGCATGGCAGACTGCAAAGAGGCCATCACCTGAGTTTCCGTGACAGAAGGAATCGAGGCGGTCGCATCGTCGTGAATCTTGCCGAAATCAAAGACGTTGAAACCGGTCGGACGCGGAGTCGCCTTCTGCACCGTCGGGATTTCGGACGTGGCAACAGGAGCAGCCTGAGCCGGGGCTACGGGAGCCTGGCCAAGCGTACCCATCGTCATCGTCGGACGCGGAATAAAATCCTGCGGCAGGGGCTTTACGGCAGTATTTGCAAAAGTATGCTGCTGAGCGGCCTTTGCCGTACCACCGCAACCCGTTGCGATAATGGTGATGCAGACCTTGTCGCCGAGTGCCGGATCGGTAATGTCGCCGATGATAATGTTCGGGTTGCCTTCTTCGCCGACCTTTTCGTAGATGTGGTCCATGGCGTCGCTATGTTCGAGCAAGGAGTAGTTTTCGCCGTGGGCAACGTTCACGAGCACGCCGGAAGCGCCTTCGATGTTGATGTCTTCGAGAAGCGGAGAAGCAAGAGCCATGTCGGCCGCCATGATGCCGCGGTTTTCGCCCTGAGCGTAACCGGTACCCATGAGAGCGGAACCGCCCTTGAGCATCACCTTGCGGATATCGGCAAAGTCCACGTGCACAAGGCCATGGTGGAACATGATGCCGCAAATGCTCTGGACGGCGTTACCGAGAATTTCGTCGGCCATCTTGAAAGCTTCGTCCATGGTCGCCTTCTGATTCGAGGCCTGGAGAAGCGTGAGGAGCTTCTTGTTTTCAACGACGATAATCGTATCGACCGATTCGCGAAGAGCGGTAATACCCCTCTGGGCAATCGAAGAACGTGCGTTACCTTCGAAGCGGAACGGCTTGGTGACCACGGCAACCGTGAGAATTCCCAGTTCGCGGGCAATGTTTGCCACCACCGGGGCAGCACCCGTACCCGTACCACCGCCCATACCGGCAGTCACGAATACCATGTCGGCACCCTTCATGGCTTCCTTGATTTCGTCGATATTTTCTTCGGCTGCCTTGCGACCGACTTCAGGATCCATACCGGCACCCAGGTTGCGGGTCGTCTTTTCGCCGATCAGAATCTTGTGGTCGGCAAGGCTCAAGTCGAGCGCCATGGCATCGGTATTGATGTGGTAGTATTCCACACCTTCGATGTTCATACGCTTCATGCGGTTCACGGTATTGCCGCCGGCACCGCCGACGCCGAACACCTTGACCTTGGCGTTGTTGAAGGATGGTTCCTCGCCCATAACGCGAGACTTGATCTCGAAGTTGAAGTTTTCAGTTTCACTCATGTGTTTATCTCCCTGATGTTGAGTGTTGGTTTTTGTTACAAATAGGTTTTGATGATTTCGATGACGCGCTGGAGTCCCTTCTTGACAGAGACCGCAATCTGCGCACCCGTTTCGCTCTTTTTCTTTTCGCGTTGCTGCTTATTGGCATAGTAAAGGAGACCAATACCCGTCGCATAAGACGGATTCTGGTAGGCTTCCTGAATGCCACTCATTCCCTTCGGGCGACCGATTCGGACCGGCTTACCAAAGGCACGGCAAGCGATATCCTCGATTCCTTCCAGGGCGCAGCATCCGCCCGTAAGCACGATACCACCGTTGATGATTCCATCCAGCTGGTTTTTCTTGAGCTTTTCTGCTATCATCTGGAAAATTTCTTCGACACGTGCCGTAATGACCCTTGCCAAGAGCGTTCTCGAGCAACGAACATCGCCACGGTTTCCCACGGCGGGCACCGGGAACGTTTCGTCTTCGATCAAGTTGCTAATGACGCACGTTCCATATTTTTTCTTGATTTCTTCGGCCTTCGAAAGCGAAATCGGCACGTTGAGGCAGCGGCTGATATCGCTCGTGATGTCGTTTCCGGCGTAATCAATGGATGTCGTAAAGCGGACAGAATCGTTTACGAATACCGCCACATCGGCAGTACCCGCACCGATATCCACAAGGGCAACGCCCAATTCGCGTTCGTCTTCGGTCAGCACCGAATAGGCGGCGGCCAAAGGTTCCAGCACAAAGCCCGCGACATTCAAGCCCGCACGGTTAATGCACTTCGCCAAATTCTGCATTGCATTCTGGCGAGCTGTCACCACCTGGACTTCAACCCCCAAGCGGCGGCCCGAGCGGCCCTTCGGATTGCGGATGTGTTCTTCGTCGTCCAGAGAATACTCGCCCGGAAACACGTGAATGATTTCACCTGCAGAAGGGGGCACCGTACTCGCCTGCTTCTTTACGTTTTCGATATCCTCTTCGCTCACTTCGCCAGTAGGAAGCGTCACGATGCCCTGGAAACTGAACGAACGGACATGCTTGCCGGCAATGCCCACATAGACATCGCGAACGTCGACACGGGTAGAGCTCTCGATGACCTGGACTGCCTGCTGGAGCGTTTCCACTACGGAGTCATACTCGTCGGCATTCTTGAGCGGAAAGTCTCCGCATTCCACGACACGGACATTTTCGCCTTCCGAAATGCCCACAAAAAGGTTCATCTTCGAAGCCCCTATGTCAAGGCCAAAGATGTATTCCTCTTTTTTCTTATCTTGTCTATCATCCATTGACACACCTCTTGTCATAATTCCTTACATAGGCAAAGCCAAAAAATCTCATATCCACCTCACCGGCACATCTTAAATCTTTCGGGAATCCTCTTTCGACGGATTCATACAACGTAAACACATCCTTGTTCCATTTTTCCGCAGGAAAAAGCGTCGAAAAACCGACATCCCTGAAAAACACGCGGATTCCACGGTTTTCCTCGGACCACGTGAGCTGCGACACCCTTTCGTACAGTTCGGGACTTTCCTTTCGCATCGAAAGCAGAAACTGCGTCATCATCTTGACCTTGTCGAGAGCGTCCACTTCCAAAACAGGGAACCGCATCGCAGTCGCCACCGAATACGGGAGCGGAAGTCCCTTTTCGGAATAGATCGTCGCCTTTCCGCCTTCGAGTACCGTAAGCACCGGAGAGGCTTCCTGCAGTTTGATGTACAGCGACGACGGGAACTTCTTTTCGACTTTCGCCGAAAGAATCAGCGGAAGCTGCATCAGGTTTTTCTCCACCGAATCCGCATGGAGTTCCGACATCAACATTCCCGTTTCAATCTGGGCATTCTGCATCACGTCTTCCCAGGAAAGCATACGGTTGCCGTCGATTTCGACATACTGCAGGTGGCGAAGCTCCAGTGGGTTGAACTTCTGCAGGTAAAAGCGGTTGTGAACAGCAAGAGTCGCAAGGACCGCAACGACAATGCACAGGATCCAGCCACGACGCTTGAACCAGTGCCACACGCAACCAAACCCGTGCTTCACCTTGCGAGCACGTTCCTGCTTACGCAGGCGTTCGTTGGTGCCTATGCGGCGGCCAAGCAATGTGGTCTTACGTTCTTTCAACACTTACTCCTACAGGCATTCCTTGAGAATTCTTTCGCCAAGTTTCCAGATGTTACCGGCACCCATCAGCACCACCACATCACCCGGCTTGAGTTCTTCTTTCAGAATCGGAAGCAGGTTCAGCTGGTCGCCCACGAAACGCGCATCGCGGTGTCCACGGTCAGAAGCGCTGTTCGACACGAGCGAACCCGTCACGCCTTCAATCGGCTTTTCGCGGGATGCATAGATATCGGTCACCAGGAGCACGTCGCAGTTCGCAAACGCGCCACCGAAGGCATCGTGCTGGTCGCGTGTACGCGTAAACAGGTGCGGCTGGAAAGCAACGATAATGCGGCGGTCGGGGAAAGCGTCGCGGAAACCGAGCAGGGTCGCTGTCGCTTCGGTCGGGTGGTGCGCATAGTCGTCGAACACCAGGACATCGTTCTTTTCGCCAATGAATTCAAAGCGACGCTTGACGCCTTCGAATTCGGCACAGGCCTTGCGTGCGATGTCGGCAGAAATACCCTCTTCAATGGCGAGCGCTACGGCGGCGGTCGCATTCAGCACGTTATGGCGGCCCGGTATCTGGAGCTTAAATTCGCCAAGGCTTGCACCGTCGTTCAAAATCTCGAATACAGGGTAACCCTTTTCAAAGCGCAGGTTGTCCACGCGGTACTTCGCCTGACGCGAAAAACCGTAGGTAATCACGGGCTTCTTGAGGCGCGCCAGAATCTGCTGCACGTTCGGGTCGTCAAGGCAGACAATCACCTGTCCGTAGAACGGAATCTTGTTTGCAAACTGTACAAACGCGTCCTTGATATCCTCGATGTTTTCGTAGGTATCCAGGTGATCCGCGTCAATGTTCGTGATGATCGCAGAAGAAGGCATCATCGAAAGGAAGCTGCGGTCGAATTCGTCACTTTCGGCAATCAGATAATCGCCCTTGCCGACTTTTGCGCCAGAACCCTTACCCTTCACGACTCCGCCCACGATAATGGTCGGATCAAGGCCAGCCTCTTCCCAGATTTGGCCCACGATAGAGGTGGTCGTCGTCTTTCCGTGCGTTCCCGCAATCGAAAGCGTGTACTTCATGCGCATCAGCTCACCGAGCATTTCGGCACGGCGAATCACCGGAATACGGCGGTTGCGAGCCTCGACCAGTTCGGGGTTGTCATGCGGAACAGCAGATGAATAAACCACGAGGTCGGTATCGGCCACGTTAGAGGCGTCATGCTTCGAAAAGACGCGGATTCCAAGTCCCTTCAAGTAATCGATGACGGCGCTTTCGCCCATATCGGAACCGCTCACCACGAATCCGTTTTCGTGGAGCACCTCGGCAATACCGGACATTCCCGCTCCGCCGATTCCGACAAAGTGGAGTCTACGAACACGCTTACAATCATTAATCTGCATTCAAACAATTCTCCTTTTCAAGGATGACGCGGGCGATCTTATCGGCCGCATCGGGCATACCGAGTTTCTTTGCGGCAGAAGCCATAGAAGAGAGGCGATTTTCGTCACCCAACAGCGATTCCACCTTTTCCCACAAGTGATTTTCGTCGGAATCCAGTTCCACCAGGGCGGCCCCCGCCTTTTCCACCACGCGGGCATTGTGTTCCTGGTGGTTTGCAGTCGCATGCGGGAACGGGAGCAAAATCGAGGGCTTGCCGAACGCAAGGATTTCTGCCAGGGCAGATGCACCTGCACGGCTGATAATCAGGTCGGCATGCTTCATGTAGGCATAAATGTTATCCAGGAATCCGCGAATCGCCACATTCGAAACTTCACCGACGCGCGAACTGATGGAATCCACGTTCTTCACGCCCACCTGCCACACGACCGAGACATCGTTTCGGGCGGCAATGGTCTTGATGCTTTCTTCAATCTTGTTATTGATTCCGACAGCACCCTGTGAACCGCCCACGATAAACACGGACTTCTTGCCTTCTGCAAATTCAGCGGGGCGAGGCAGAGAATCTTCTGACGGCAGTTCGCGAACCGGATTGCCAAAAATCATGCAACGGCCTTCGGGGAAAAACTTTGCCGCATCTTCGGAGGTCACAAAAACAGTCTTCGCGTAACGGGAACCCACCTTATTCGCCACACCTGCCACCGCATTCTGTTCCTGCAAGTAGACAGGAATGCCCGCCGTACCGGCGGCAATCACGATCGGAAGCGACACGTAGCCGCCCGTTGCCACCACGACATCGGGCTTTACGCGCCTAATAACGCTTTTGGCACGAACAAGAGCCTTCGACAGGTTAAAGGGCAGCGCGAGGTTCTTCAAAAACGGGCCACGATGCAGAGGAACGGCCGAAATATATTCATAGGGCCAGTTTTGCGCCACCAGGCGTTCTTCCATCGAATCCTTGCGACCGGCAAAAGTAATGTCAGTCACACCCATTTTCTTAAGACTATCCGCAATGGCTACAGCCGGGAAAATATGGCCACCGGTTCCACCGCATACGAAAAGGAACTTTTTCATACGCCACTCCTTGTAAAGTCAAAGTTTCTAAAGACGCTGCTCGAAAGCGAATTACCACTCATGTAGGGTTCCTTGATCCTACGTCCAGAGGTCGGCCTGGAAATGTTCAAAAGGATTCCAATCACCACGCAGCTATAAATCAGGTTCGTTCCGCCAAAGCTCAGGAACGGAAGCGGCTGCCCCGTCGTCGGGAAAAGCCCCACACAAACGCAGACATGAACCACAAAGTTAAAGAACAGCGAAAGCGTAAGGGCGAGCGCCAGGTACTTTCCGAAACGAGTCGAAGAATTCCTTGCAATATTGAACCCTTGCGAGAACATGACCGCAAACAGGAATAGCACAAAGGCCGTTCCCAGGAATCCGAATTCCTCGCCAATCACCGCGTAAATCACGTCCTTGTGAGCTTCGGGCAAGTATCCCAGTTTCTGTACGCCCATTCCAAAGCCAGTTCCAAGCCAGCCACCGTTACCGAGCGCCTGCAAGGCATGATCTCCCTGCCAGTTCGAAGCGGTCATTTCGCCTTCTTCGGCCAAGAACGCCATGATTCTCGCCCTGGAATGCGTGGACATCAAAAGTTTCATCGCGGCAATCGGCACCACCGCAGCGGCCGTGATACCCATGTATTTCAGGTTCGCCCCGGCCGCAAGCATGACGCAGGCGACAATCGCCGTAATCATGATCATCATGGAGTAGTTCGGCTGCAGGGCCAAAAGAATCGCCGTCAGTCCAAAGAAAATGCCCGGCTGAATCAAGGTACAGGCGACACTCTTGATGTTATCCCCTGCCTGCGAAAGCTTTCCGCAAACGCATATCAGCATACCAAGCTTCATGATTTCAGAGGGCTGGATTCCTAAGATCCAACGGTTCGCGCCCTTGACGCCATGTCCAGAAATCAGGGCCGCGATCGTCAGAATGACTCCGATACCAAAGGCGATACGCCCAAGCCAAAGCCAGTGTCCATAATCGACCAAACGGGCAAGTCCCAACATAAGAACCAGTCCAAAAATGGCCTTAGGAAGGTGCGCCATCATGTAGAATTCCGCCGGGCGCCCATGTCCCGTCGCAAAAGGAGCCGACGCCGTATAAACGACGGCCACGCCGAAACAAATCAGCAACAACGCCACCAGCAAAAGCGGCTTGTTCATACCCGTATTTGTTGTCGTCCTTTCCATCTACTCAAAAAACCTATGCGTTGACCTTCGTAAGCTTGAGCATGGCATCCACCACCTGTTCCATGTGCATACCGCGGCTGCCCTTAATCAAGAGCACGTCACCTTCAGCCACGATCTCGGTGAGGGTGTCAATCAATTCCTGAACAGAGGCGAAATGATGCGCCGCCTTCATGCCCTTGAACTTTGCGCCCTTCACATAAAGCTTCGCCTTTTCACCCACGGTCAGAAGCATGTCAAAATTCATTTCGGGAACCATCGCACCCATTTCCAAGTGCAAGGCATCCGTCTGAGCGCCGAGTTCCAGCATATCACCCAGAACGGCGATACGGCGGTTCACCTTCATGTTGCCAATCGTCTGCAAGGCCATCTTGGTCGAAGACGGATTGGCATTGTAGCAGTCCGACACGATCTTGAAGCCGTTTGCGTTCTTGATTTCCATGCGCATATTGGTCGAACGGAAATTCGCGAGAGCCTTTGCGATTTCAGCCTTCGGAACCCTGAACTGAAGACCCACGGCAATAGCGGCGAGGGCGTTGTAAAGGTTATGGATACCCGGCACATTCAGAGTGAACTTGGTGCGTTCCACAAAGAAGGTCGCGCAGTTGTCTTCGCTCCATTCGAGCTTTTCGGGCTTGATGATGCCGCGCTTTACGCCAAAGGTCACCACCTTGTAGCTGGTGTTGCTGCGGCACTTGCAAAGGCGCGGGTCATCGGCGTTCACAATGAGTACGCCATTCTTCTTGAGGCCTGCGACAATCGTCTTCTTTTCGGCAAACACGCCCTCCAAATCCTTGAGGCGTTCCAGGTGAGAGGCGCCGATGTTGGTAATCACGGCGACATCGGGCTCGACAGCGAGCGAGAGCGGACGGATTTCATCCGGGCCGCTCGTGCCCATTTCGATGACTGCCGCTTCGTGGCTGTGCTTGAGCTGGAACAGCGTCATGGGCACACCGATGTGGTTGTTGAAGTTACCGGCGGTGGCATGCGTATTGTACTTCTGCGACAAGACGGCCTTCACCATTTCCTTGGTGGTGGTCTTGCCGTTGCTGCCCGTAATGGCAACCTTCTTTACCTTAAAATTCTTCTGATAGCCCTTGGCGAGTTTCAGGAGCGCTTTCGTCGTATCGTCGACGGGCGCATACATCTTGAAGTTTTCAATGCCTTCGGCATCTGCATTCACGACACTCATCAAAGCTCCATTCTTTTCCATTTGAGTCACAAACTGGTGGGCGTCAAATCGGGCACCCTTGATCGGCCAAAACACAACACCCTTGGCAGGTTCGCGCGAATCCATGCAAAGGTTCACCTTGCGGTTCTTGGTACGGCCATCGACGCCTACCGAGTAGGTTTCGAGGATTTCCAAGAGTTCCTTGATTTTCAAATCCAGCTTATACATTTTCCATCGCCTTCACCGCTTCTTCGCGGTCATCAAAATGATGCTTGGTCTTACCCACAATCTGGTAGTCTTCGTGGCCCTTGCCCGCAATCACGAGCCAGTCGCCATCCTTGAGTTCTGCGCAGGCCTTGGCAATTGCCTCTTCGCGCTTTTCGACCACGCTAAACTTGTCCGTCTTCATGCCGGCGCGAACATCGTTGATGATGTCCGTCGGATTTTCGGTGCGCGGATTATCCGAAGTGAGCCAGGCCTTGTCAGCCAAGCGTTCAGCAATTGCACCCATAATCGGACGTTTCGTCCTGTCGCGGTCACCTCCGCAGCCGAACACGCAAGAAAGCTTGCCGCGGCAGAGGCTGCGGGCGGTCGTAAGCACACGTTCAAGGGCATCGGGAGTGTGGGCATAGTCCACAATCACGTGGCGGCCATTCTTGTTCCAGACCTTTTCGAAACGGCCCGGAACGCGGATTTCAGAAAGGGCCTTGCGCATGGCCGATTCAGCAATTCCAATCGACTTTGCCCAGGCAAGGACAAGCATCACGTTATCTACGTTAAAGTCGCCGCACAGCGGAGTTTCAAATATTTCCGCACTAATTGCAGGCAAACGCAGCTTGAGTCCATCTTCGGTATTCTCGACAGCCCCTTCGGGCTTCACAGTAGCGCTAACGACCCCTAGACGCGAGACAGCCACCGCCCGGTCCGCTCCAATCCCGGCTAGGGAGTCGTATAGTTTCTTTCCATACGCATCGTCGATGTTGACAACGGCAACACCGTCTTTTGCGAGGTAACGCGTGAACAAGAGCTTTTTCGCCTCGAAATAGGCATCCATCGTCTTATGGTAATCGAGATGGTCCTGCGTCAGGTTACTGAAAAGCGCACTCTTGTAAAGCACACCTGCCATACGGCCCTGGTCAAGCGAATGCGAAGACGCTTCCATCACCAAATCCGTACAGCCAGCCTCTACCGCCTTTGCGGCAAAGGCATACAAATCCAAAAGTCCCGGAGTCGTGAGCGTAGCCGGCACCGACTTTTCACCAATCTTGTTCTTGATGGTCCCCAGGAGCGCCACCTTGCGGCCTGCAGCCGAAAGCATCGCATCCATCAGGAAAGCACTCGTCGTCTTTCCATTCGTTCCCGTTACGGCATGGGCAGAAAGTTTTGCAAACGGATCCTTGTAGAAAATTCTTGCCGCTTCAAGGCGTGCAGCCTTCACGTCTGCCACCTGAATCCACTTGGAGGTAAGTCCCTCGGGAGCGACCGTTTCGCCCACCACGGCAACGGCACCGGATGCCACCGCGCTCTTCGCGAATTCGTCGGACTTTTCACCCGGCATCGAGAAGAACAAATCATTAGCCTTCACGCGGCGGGAGTCGTCGCAGAGGCCTTGTACATTCAATTTCTGCATCAACGTTTCAGAAATCATCAGCCTTTCTCCTTTAGCGTAAGCTTGCAAATCTGCCCCTTATGAAGCACTTCCCCGACCTTCGGGGACTGCGACACGACGCGGCCCATACCGGAATATTCAACGTTTATGCGGATATTTCCGGCAATTTCAAGAGCGTCCTTGAGCGAAAGCCCTTTCAGGTCGGGCATTTTCTGAGCCTCGATCGTTCCAAGTGTCAGCACAAGCGCAAGCGAATCCGACTTGTCCCTACGGGCAGAGATCACACGGTTTCCTTCACCTTCAAAAGTCACGGCACAATGCCTCGACTGGGCATGCACCTTGGCCGCATCGACATGCAGGCCGACGTAATCGCCCTTGCACGGGGAACTTTCGCTCACCAGCGTAAGCTCATGGGCCGCAGGCGAAAGCGTCGGGTGATAGTAGATTCCTTCCATGATGCGTCTAAAGATGGGGCCCGCCGTAGCACCGCCCGTATGTCCATAGAGCTTATCGGCATTCGGATCGTCCACCAGGACCATGCACACGTAACGCACATCTTCGACCGGAGCAAGGCCGATAAACGATGCCACCTGGTGTTCGCGATCGTACTTACCCGTTTCCTGGTTGTACTTTTCGGCCGTACCGGTCTTTCCGCCAAATAAAACGTCGGGAATCTTCTTGCTTGCCACGCGCTTGGCCGTACCGCTATTCACCACACGGTTCAACATCTTGCGAATGGAGGCTGCCGTACGTTCCGAAATCACGCGACGCACCTTGACAGGTTCCTTCTTTTCGACCAGCTTACCGTCGGCATCGCGCCATTCCTTTACAATCATGGGTTCCATCAGGGTTCCGCCATTTGCCACTGCGGCATAGGCCATCACCATCTGGATCGGCGTCACCGAGACTGCGTGTCCAAAGCCCATCGTCTTAAGCGTACGTTCGTCTCGAGTCAATTCGTAGGGCATATACAGGCGTCCCGATTCTTCGCCATAAAGATTCTCGGAAGTCTTCATGCCAAAGCCAAAGTTGCGGGCCATCCGGTAAAGCCTTTCGGCACCCACCATATCGGCAATCTTTGCAAACACGATGTTCGACGACTGAACCATCGCCTCTTCCATATTCATGTCGCCATAGATATGCGTATCGCAAATCGGCTTGTCGCTTCTGATTTTCGGGTTATTTTTCCACCAATCCCAGCACTTGCCTTCGTTTTCAAATACCTTATCGGGCGAAACAATGTTGTCTTCAAGGGCTGCGGCCGCTGTAATCACCTTGAAGGTGGAACCCGGTTCGTACGACATCGCCACGATATCGTTTTTCGCCATACGGCCCACACCCTGTTTCTTGGAATTCGGGTCAAAAGTCGGATAGCTCGCCATGGCAAGGATTTCGCCCGTGTAGGGGTCCACCACCACAGCAGAGGCACTGGCCGCACTGAATTCATTCACGCCATCCTTGAGCGCCTTTTCGACAATTTCCTGCATGTTCTTGTCGATGGTGAGCACCAAGTTCTTTCCGGGTTTTGCTTCGGCCACGTTTTCGGAGCGGCCATAAATTTCACGTTCGCGCGCATCCTGAATTCCGACGCGGAAACCTTCGTTACCACGGAGACGCAAGTCAAAGATGCGTTCCATGCCCATGCTTCCGACACCATCGTAGCCGACCTTCCCCACGATCTGCGAGGCAAGTTTCCCTTGCAAGAAAATGCGGCTGTAGTCTTCGGTCTTGCCCGTATCGCGGAGGTTCTGCGCAAATACGATTCCGTTTCGGTCCAGAATTTCGCCGCGTTCCGCATAGATATTCTTGGTGATCGTCACCGTGCGCCTTGTTTCGGCCTGGTAAATTTCACGGTTCAGCACCTGGATAGTAAAGGTCTGCCACACGAGTACGCCGATAACGCCGTACACTAGCATTTTTCCAACCGAGAGGGCATCCATATTCACAATATTCATGGAGCCCCCGATACGCGCACCTTGGTCGGCACGTCATTTAAGTCAAGTTCACATTTTTCGGCAAATTCCGAAAGCGATTCCAGCGACGAAAGCTTATTGATTTCAAGCCGCTTCAGAACGATTTCACGTTGCAGAAGTCCCACCTGGGCCGAAAGCTCATGTGATTTCGTATAAAGTCTTGTCAGGCAGTTCTGCATGTAAAGCGGCAAAATCAGCAACAGGCCCGCCACGAGTACGGCACAGGCAAAGCCCCACACGATCGTGCGGTTCGAGTAGAAAACTGATGTCTTGTTTTCGGCACTCATACCCGTTCGTACACCCTTAGTTTTGCAGAGCGAGCCCTGCTGTTGTTCGCAATTTCTTCGTTTGTAGGCAAAATCGGCTTGCGATTCACCTTCTTTAAGCGCTGATGATTCCCGCCGCACATGCACACCGGCAAATTCTCCGGGCAAATGCAGGCCTTCTCAAATTCGGCGGCCGTTTCCTTGACGCAACGGTCTTCTACGGAGTGGTAGCTCATCACCACCAGGCGGCCCCCCACCTTCAGGCAATCCACGGCAGCGCGCAGGCTATCTTCAATTTCCTTCAGTTCGCCGTTCACTTCCATACGAATCGCCTGGAATACGCGAGCCAAGAGGCCATTCACTTCGCGTCTCTTGTCGGGGAAAACAGACTCCACCACCGTTTTTACGTCGGAAGGCAAGATATCTTTATCGCCAGTCGCCGAAGCCATTTCAATCAAGCGGGTCGCAAGCTTGAAGGCGCGATCCATATCGGCATTCTTGCGGAGAGCGACGGCAAGCGTATCGGCGTCCACCGTCTTGAGCCACTGCTGCGCGGAGATTCCTTCGCGGCGGTCCATGCGCAAATCGAGCGGATTGTTACCGACAAAGGTAAAGCCGCGAGCGGAGTCATCCACCTGATGGCTGCTGATCCCCAAATCATAAAGGATTCCGTCGAGCGTATTCGGCGCAATTTCGTTCTTCAGTTCGCCAAAGCGCACCGGGTGCACAATGAACTTGGGCTTTACGCCTGCAAGACGCTTTGTCGCAAAGGCTACCGCCTCTTCGTCGCGGTCGAATGCATGGAGCGTCCCATCTTCGTTCAACTGACTTGCAATCGCATAGGAATGTCCGCCGCCACCCAGGGTACAGTCACCGTAGGTACCGTTCGGCTTGATATTCAGGCCTTCAAGACATTCCTTAAGCATCACCGGATCGTGATAGAACACGCCGTTTTCAACACCTGCAGTCGCAGCAGCGGAATGCTTCGCCACAGGGCGACCATTCGAAAATTCATTTGTCTGTAATTGATTCTGCCGGAGATCAGCGTTTGTCATCTAAGCCCTCCGTCGAACCAATGCGGTAGAACATTTCGTCGAACAGCTTCAAATCTTCTTCAGACTGCATACTATGCTGAGATTCGAACCGTTCGGGGTTCCACATTTCCAGAGACCGACCACGACCGGGGGAGTAAACCACTTCGGTCGTAAGTCCCGCATGATCCAGCAATTTCTTGGGAATAAGAATGCGGTTCTGCCCGTCCATTTCTACAAAACAGGCATCGAGTTGTTTCCGGAATACATCGGCTTGACGGCGGTCTTTAAACGCGTCGATTTCGGCCATGTACTTAACGTACTCAGGCAACATGTACAACCGGAGGGTGTGGTCCGGGCCACGGGTGACCACGAACTCGTTCCCTTCGGTAGGCCAAAGCTGACGACGGAGTTCCCTGGGGAAGGAAGACCTTCCCTTTCCGTCGATCGCCGTCTTGGCGTTACCTATGAAATACGGTAAATCCATTTAAATCCTTGACACAACTTACCACAACACTTATCACACGTGGTAAATGTACCCATTTTCACCCACTTCGGCAAGATTTTTTTCCCACAGACAGGGTTTTTCACCCCCAAACAGAGATTTTCATCCATTTTTTCTCATCGAAAGCATACAAAAAGCATACCTCGACCCCTAGTCCGATTGAAAAGTGGTGAACATCAGTTCACCAACTCTTTTTATTTTTGCATCAAAAAAATCTGACGGATACAAAAAAAGCCCCGTCAGGGCAAACACCGCGTCAATAGCACCTAATGGACACGGACAGGAATACGTTTTATGTCTTTAAACTTTATGGCCGATTTGAATCTCGGCATCGGCCCTAAAGGGAAGTTCTTCGAGCTGCGGCGTCGCGATAATCACCTGACACGCCTTTTCGCGGATAAGGGACGCCACCGCATCGCGGCGCTTCACATCGAGTTCAGCAAAAATATCGTCGAGCAAAAGAATCGGCTTGTTCAGGTAACGGGTCGCGACATCGACTGCGGCAAACCGCATGGCAACCGCCGAACAGCGGCACTGCCCCTGCGACCCGCAAGACCGCATTTCAGAGGCCCCAATGCATATTCCGAGGTCATCCTTATGAGGACCAGAAAGCGTAATCCCCTGGATTTTTTCGGCAAATTCCAAACCAGAAAGTTTACGGCGGTAGGCCTCGCGTAACGCATTCTCGTCAACGGAACCGTCGTCAGATTCTCCCGAATCCGAGGCAATATAAGCGACACTTTTGTCCGCCACCATAGAAACCTTATCGAGCTCCTGATCGTCCAGGAATTCCGCTCCGTCAAGAGCGTCCAATTCCTTGAGTATCGAACTCTTGTAGGCGCACGTAATTTCGTCGACGCCCCCCGAAAGCCTACGGTAATACCCTGTAATAACAGGCGAAATCTCTTTCGAAAGCGACAGACGCGCCGCCCAGAGTTTGGCTCCCAAATCGACTAACTGCTCCGTGAGAACCGCAAAAAGTTCCTCACCGCCGGTCGCACCGCCTTCGCGCTTATACTGCCTAAGCCACTGATTACGTTGTTGCAACACTCGGCGATAACGCTTGAGCACCGATGCATTCGCCTGCGAGCGGAAGCAAAGGATTTCATCTAGCCAACGCCGACGCACTTCCGGAGCACCACGCAAAAGTTCGATATCCGAAGGCTGCATAATGACCGCGGGCATATTTCCAAACAACGAAGAAACGGACTTTAGGCTCTCCCCGTTTTCGCGGACATCGCAAGAGCGCTTTCCTACGCGCACCGCACGCGACGTCGTACGCCCCGCATCTTCAAACGTACCGCGGACAATCAACTCGCTCCCGTTCCAGGAGATCATTTCCTTCAAGTCGTGAGCGCGGAAAGAGAACCCCTGCGCAAGCAAATGTACCGATTCCAGGATAGACGTCTTGCCACAGCCATTCGGCCCATGGACCACGGTAATTCCCGGTCCAAAATCATGTTCGAACAGCGACAGGCTGCGCAGACCATCTATATAGATTTTTGAAATCACGGAATGTAGCCCCTGAGTCCAAAGCTCAGCGGAGTCCAGAGGCCCGCTTCCGTTTCGTAAATCAAGGCGTAGTTCACGTCGAACGGATACCGTGTCTTTCCGATGCGAATCCTGAACTTGTAGCCGGCACCCACCGTCCAGTCCAGATCGTCCATACCGACACGAAGCGTTCCGTCGGGAATAATTTCGCATTCAAAGCCCACGCGGCCCGTCCATACATGCAAATCGGGGTCAAACGCAAGCAAGGTGTCCGCCACCTGATAATCAAGCGCTTCCATCCAGGCGTACACGGGTTTCCCCAATACGTTGGAACGATACCCGAGTCCGATCTGCAACACCTTCGGGCGCACACCTTCGGTACTTTCGACGGAGTTGTCGGTGCTGGTATTCTTGTTCCACTTTGCAGACAAGTTCTCACTAAAGCTCAAGTTGCGGATCACAACGGAGGTAGACCAGTTCCTGTTCCACTGACGAAGCCAGCTCAGGTTAAAAGTCACCGGGCTACGGTAATCGTCGACCACTTCGGCAACACCCTCGTAATACTCCGAAATGTCCATGTTGTCGTAACTCATCGAAAGCGAAAAGCCAATGGCATCCAGACGGGTCACCCGATAGGCAAAGCCAAGATACATCATGGTAAAGTAAGGAGTCGCCGTTCCCATGGTTTCGTCATCTTCGTTAATGACATCGAAAGCAAGGTCGCCACGGTACAGCATCGCAAAGCCAACGCCCATACGCTTGCCAACCGGAGTTTCCAAGCCAAGCGAGCCACCCGCACGGTCAAGGTCGCGCTTTTCGGCACTCAGGGAATACGCAAAGTCTTCACGAAAACCAAGGATAGCCGGGTTCCAGTAGGCAGCGGGCATCGAAGCGGTATCCGCCGAGCCCGTATTGCCACGGCCGAGTTCACGAGTACCCGCACCCATACGTTCCACAAAGCCGTCAAAGCTACCCAATGTCGCACGTTTCCCCGCAACCGCAGAAGATGCCAACAAAGCAACGAATAAAATGAATAATGAATACTGAAAAACGAAAAATGATTTTGCCATTTTTAATTTTTCATTCTCCATTCCTGGATCCTTTCGTCTAAGCATCATCATTTGTGCCCTCCCAGAGTCATCACCTTACCCCAGCCGATGTGACCGTGGTTATCCTTGACGCGCACATAGTACACGCCCATGGTGCAGGGTCTTCCCGCCTTGTCAAGCCCATCCCAGAAATCTTCTTTCGGGTTCGTGCTGCGAGAGGCATCCGCTCCGCGAGGAGCATCCTTTACAATCGTACGCACTTTGCGCATATCGTAGCTAAACACGTCGATCGTAATCTTCGAATTCTTGCTAACCTTGTACGAAACAAGCGACTGGTTTCCGTTGCCCGACGTAATCACCGAAGGCACCATGCGAACAGTCCCGAGGTCGTCGCCGAGAGAGGCCCTATTCAATATGGGAGTCCACGTCTTTCCCGAATCCGCCGACACGGAAATTCCGTTGCCGTAAGTCGAAACGGCAAGACCCGTCACGTTCTTTTCGAGGGGGAACGCGCAGATAGACGTAATGCGTTCGTCGCGGTCCGTCACGCCCGTTTCGTAGCCATTCAGCCACTGGTTGTTTCCGTCATTGTCCCAGGCGCGAACACCCGCTGAATCCAGCTTGAAATAGCCAGTAACCGAGCCACCCGCAGCCATCACACCCACGAAGGCCGTTTTTCCGATAAAGGCAACACCGCTTACCGTATAGTCACCATCGTCGTAGATATCCTTTTTCTGAGCCTTTCCCGCAGAATCCAGGAAATTCACCTTCGCAAAATCCTTGGCGCCTTCACGGAGTACCCACAGCGCCCCCTTCATCGATTCCTTTTCCATTCGCGAAGTTTCGGCAATCACCGTCAGAGGTTCACCCCCCATCCAGAGTCCCGTCACGCGGGCACTCGAATCCAGAACGGTTGAAGCCTTAGAAAGCTTGTTCCCTGTCCATTTCCACAGACCCTTTTCCGTTGCAAGCCATAAATCACCGGTCCTAGGATGTTGTTTCACGTCGAAAATACGCGGATTCACCGACGATTTCCACTTATAGTTCAAGCCCGCTGTATCGAGCTTTGCCGTCTTAAGGTTCAGCTGGTACATCCCCTTCTTGCCGCTTGAAACATCGTAAATTCCAAGGCCCGCAGCCCCACGCGCCATCCATAGCTGTTTTTTGGTAGAATCGAATGCGAAGCCGCTTACGGCATAATGCATCGCCGTATCCAGATCCTCTAGCGCATCGGGGATATCCAGCCTATTTTCGATAACATTATCAATTCCACGCACCGAGAAAAAACCTTCCGGCTGTAAGAACGCCCCGTCATCATCGAGGCCGATCATCGGAAGCACGTAACCGAGCTTCCCCGCATAAACAGAAGGGATTCGCCTCTGTTCCGCCTGAAGGTCCCTGAAAAAGCTGGACTTCACCGCCGTCACGGAATCGGACAGCTGTTCCTGTTTCGAATCCAGCACACGAATGCCCGTCGATTCGACACTGAGCGAAAGGAGCGATACGCCACTGTAGATGTCCCCACGGGAAAACACCCAAAGCGTCCCCACCTTGCCCGTTTCATTCACGTTCATGGTATAGTTGCTAAAGAGCGTCTCCGCAGCGAAGGCGGGCACAGAGGCGCCACAAAGCACAAGCGACGCCCCCAGGATTTTTTTTGATAAACTAATCAAACTCATAAACTTACCGCATGTCGATTTCATCGACACCCTTTACCGGCTTATACTTGAAATCTTCCGCCGAAACCTTTTTCATCACCTTGAGGTTTACGATATTGTACCACGAACCGTTCCCGGAAGGATCCACCGTAAAAAGGCGCACCGGCGAAAAATCCTTCTTGGAAAGCCACACTTCCATTTGCGTAAACTGTCCCGCATACTTGGACGGGTCCAGCTTGAGTACCCAAAGTTTCTGCCCCCCAAACTCGCCCTCGGCAATCTCTTTCGCCTTGCAATTCAGGTACTTGAACAAAAGTTCCGACGGATGCAGCGAACTCGACAGGTCTTCGACCGCCTTGATCAACACCTGACGCTGTTCCACGTTGTGCTGCCACAGGCTTTCGCCGTCGCTGTAGAACTTGATTCCTGCCATATCGAGCACAAAGCGGTCGCCGTCTGCCACCAGGAGCTTTCCGTTCTGCGAGGCGATATCCGGAGAATCCGCGTAGAACACCTGAACCCTAAAATCAAGGCTCCAAGCCTTCCCCGACTTGAACCACGCCTTTGATTTTTCCATAGCCTCGTCGGCGGTGAGCGCAAAGAGAGACGGTGCGACAAGCATTACCGAAAAAAGGATAGCGCGTAAGGACTTGAGCATCAACAAAAAAACTCCTATCTATACCAAACTGGGCGATTATGGGCAAATTTACAAATTTCACGCCCCGAATGCTTGGCTTTTCAGCTCGGATATTTCTATCTTTGTGCAAGAAAAATTTAATCCTACTGGAAAACACGTATGCGCAAACTGATTTTGCCCCTGGCTATGGCATCTGCCACCATCGCTCTCGCCGCCGACATCGAAGTCCACGGTGACGTGAACATGGATTACGCCAGCTACTTTGACAGCGATTTTGATCCCACCAACGCAGGCAACCAGGATATCTACCTCGCCCTGCAAGCTCACCTCGACGAAAACATTTCCGTGATCGTCAAGGGGACCACTCATAGCACCTATGTCAACCAGAACGGCGATCTCGAAGAATCCGAAGTCCGTCATGGACTTGCCCGTTCCACCGCCATGGGTTCAGAGGGCCGCAACAACTCGTTCGATTTCGACGGCGTCCAGTTCCGCTGGGACGTAAGCCACGAAGTCACGCTCGTCTTCGGTGACATGACCTACAGCGCAGGCGCATTCAACTACTACTTCTGGCGCGACGTTTCCCGCTACGCGGTCATAGTCCGCGAACAGAAACTCCGCGGCGTAGGCCTCGATGTCGGTAACGACAAGTACGGACGCGGCTCCCTTTACTTGGGCGCCTCCGATGCCACCGACCACACCATCGCCCTCTTTGCCACTTACGGTTTCCCGCTCATCAACCACACCGACGAGCACTTGATTATCACCCCGAGCCTCGACTGGGTATTCGGCTCCGAAATCAACCGTAGCCACACCTACGTGCTCGGTACCGAAGTGGACTACTCCAAGAGCTTCTCCAAGTTCAACTACGGCATCTACGCGGTCTGGGGCCTCCACCCCTACAAGGGCAAGGGAACACACTCCTTCTTGCTCGAACCCAGCATGAACTACGCCATCTTCAACCTGGCAGGCACCTTCTTCTACGCCATCACCGACAAGGAATACGATGCCGAGCCGCAGCTGATGACCGACGACCAGATGATGTACGCCATCGAGCCGAGCTTCAACATCCACAAGAAGTACACCTTGGGAGTCTCTTTCGAATACCACGACCCCGACAAGGAAAAGCACAAGGACGACTACAAGTTCCTGGGGATGAACCACTACATCTACCCGACCATGAATACCGAAATCGTCGTCTGGTACGGCTACAACTTCACCAAGACCGACGACACCCCGTTCGGCAAGGGCCGGTTCTCTCTCGGTTTGAGCGGCAAGGCTAGTTTCTAACAAGACCGCTCGCGCCCAATCGTAAAAGTACGTACCCAAAGCGCTCGCTCTCGTAACCACGCCTCGTTAATACGAGGCGTTTGTTACTCACGGACAAGAGCACCTGCATAAAGCTTTCTTCACCGGGTTTTTGCCCGGTGTTTTTTTGTGGGGGGAACGCATTCCCCTCGTTTCAGCCCCAACTCAGCCTGCTCCGCACGACATCAAGACCGTTCGACTCTATCACATAATTAAAAATGTGATAGAGTCTCACTCTCGCCACAGCCCCAGCTTAACGTCTGGGGCATTTAGGCTCACATGGCCACGGCCTTCGGCCGACGAATGTTCGCTTAGCGGCCAGGCTCTCGCAGAGCCCCCCCCCTTCTAACGGGCTTCAGGCAAAACTAGCCTCTATTTATTCCCCACCTATAAACAAAAAGAAAGGCAAGATTGCTCTCGCCTTTCAAAAAATTTAAGGTTTTACCTGAGCGCTCACAGCTCAATGCTCAGAGCGCTTAGCGCGACCTCAAAGCCGTTATTACTGACCGAGGTACTTGCGGCCGATGCCGAAGCCGTCCTTGTATTCCACGTAGTCCGGTACGAAGTCCTTGGCGTAAGAGAAGGAGACGTTCACGGAGCACTGGAACTCGTTCATGAGCTTGCCCTTGGTGCCGGCCTTGATTGCCTGCTTCTTCTTTTCGATCTTTTCCTGGCCCTTCTTGCCCACGAGCACTTCAGCTTCGCACCAGCCGCCGCTCACCTTGGCCACCGCTTCGCGACCGTCGGTAGAAACGACCTTGATGCCAGCCGGGTCAAGTTCGGTGTTGTTGCCGGTAGAAGCCCAGAACTGCAGTTCGCCGGAAAGGGAACCCGGAGCCATCTTGAGAGTCGGGAATGCCATCACGTAGCCCCACTTGTCCACGCGGCGGCTCACCGGTTCGCCAATCTGTTCGCCGAAGATCAGGAAGTAACCGCGAGTGCCCTTACGGCTCTTGTTGAGGGCTGCCTTGACTTCTGCATTTTCCGGAGCCATTTCGGCAATCTTCATGATGTGGTATTCGCTCACGACCGGGTCGGATTCGCCCACGGCTTCGGAGAGGTTCTTGGCAACGTAGGCGTTTTCAGCTTCGGTACGGATGGCCTTCACGGCTGCTTCACCGGCACCCTTGGCCTTGGCCGTTGCAAGAGCGGTATCGATCTTTGCAAATGCGTTCACGATGGTACCGTAGTCCATGCCTTCCTGGGCGGCCTGCTGCTTACCGATCGTTGCAAGCTTCGTCACGTATTCTTCGATCACTTCGGCATTCTGGACTTCGGCCATGTTCACCGAGGCCTTGTCGAAGTAGCCGTTGATAAGGTCGCTGTTCAAATCCTTCTTGGCTTCCGTTTCGGCGGCGCGAACCAGGGCAAGCGTAAAGTTGTCGTAGAATTCATCGGACATGCTACCTTTCTTCTTAGCTTCGAGATAAGAGTTGATAGCATTGCGGTAACGGCCTTCCTTGAGGTGTTCATCGCCGCGCTTTTCGTTGGTACCCTTACAGCCGACCATCGTAAAGGCAACAGCCGCGGCAAGAGAAGCGATCAGGATTTTTTTCATTTTTGTTTCCTTCAGTTGATTGTTTTCAACTAATATAGATAGATAAAGGGCTTTTTGACAAAAAAATTACTTTTTCTGTATACGTTTCAAAAAATAATTAAATAAATTTAAGGGAAACTAGCTTTATAGGTAAAATTTTCTTTGGAGAAACCGTCCGGGAATGAATATCCTTGTCGTAAGCCCCGAAGCCGGTAACTGGCGAAAAACCAGTCCACTGGCAACTGCGGTCAACCGCATGACCGACGCTTTTGCAAGCGCCGGTACAAAGGTCATTACCTGTTCGCCGTTCTTCAAGAACCTGATGGTCAATGTCGAAAGCTACCGTTGCGTCTACAGCGGCGTAGAAAAGCTTTTGAACAAGCCCTACGAAATCTGGGTTTCCGAACAGGACCCCCTGCATACCTATATCTATAACGAAGAATATTTCGGCAGGCCCTACGTCTACAGCCCGCCACAGAGCGCACCGTACCAGGACAACCATATCCGGTTTGCGTTTCTCGCCTCGGCAGCCCTTGCATACGCCGAAGCAAGCAAGTTCGAAAGTAACGCCATTCTTGGTCACGAATGGGGTGGCGCCCTGGTTGGCGCACTCGCCAAGACGACTTACCAGGAATACGCTAGCAAGATTCCGTTCTTCTTTACCGTCCATAACATCACCTACGATTTCCACATTTCCTCTAGCGAAATCGAGCGCATTGGACTTCCGCGTAAAGACTACAATATGGACGGCTACGAATTCTGGGGAAAGGTCAGCCTTCTCAAGGTGGGCATCCTGTACGCCACCAAGGTACTTTTCCCCTCGCCCGGCTACCGCGATGCGATGCTCAATACGAACCTTCCCGGTGGCATTAGCGGCTTTTTGAACCGAAACGCGGACAAGCTGATCGGCGTCCAGTTCGGTGTAAGCTACCAGGTCTGGGATTTCAACAAGGAAAACCTCCCCATCAAGGAAGCCAAGGCCAAGGCCCGCGCACACCTACAGCAACAGCTGAACGTGAACTTCGACGGCAAGTTGGTGCTCTACGTACACCTCGACGAAGAAGCGGGCAACACCTCCGAAACGCTTGCGACGATTCTTTCGGACATCGCCCGTCTCGAAGTTTTCCTTATCGTAGGCATTTCGTCCTTGAACAGCGAGTGGAACTACTACAAGGACTTCGCCCAGCAGTACCCCGAAGTGATGTGCGTGCAGGACCTCGAATGCGACGGTGACGACATCCAGATTCTCCGCGACACCCTGGCAGGCTCCGACGCCCTGTTTGCCGCAAACCTCCGTGAGCCGTCTTCTTCCATTATCCTCAAGGCGATGGCCGCAGGAACACTCCCCATTACGGGCCGTACCGTGGGCGTCTCTACGATGCTCACCAGCTACGCACTCGAAACGGCGGGAGAAGCAAATGCATTCCTCGTCGATGACGCGAACGCCCCGCACCAGATGCTACGCTGTGCAA
Source organism: uncultured Fibrobacter sp. (assembly GCF_947166265.1). Classification (NCBI taxonomy): domain Bacteria; kingdom Pseudomonadati; phylum Fibrobacterota; class Fibrobacteria; order Fibrobacterales; family Fibrobacteraceae; genus Fibrobacter; species uncultured Fibrobacter sp. The sequence continues at coordinate 35,375 of NZ_CAMVDO010000005.1, forward strand.
AGGACGCCGTAAAAGTCTACAAGACCGAAGTGGCCGACTGGGACAAGTGCGTGGTGAACGCCTATAGCGGATTCCACTACGAATGGTGCAGGACGATTTCCAAATACCTGCTCATATTCGGCGAACTTGGACTGTAAAGTCTGTTCCAACATTACAAAAAGACTATATTTGGCCCTACATCGGGACTTTAGCTCAATTGGTTAGAGCAGCGGACTCATAACCCGCGGGTTCCGGGTTCAAGTCCCGGAGGTCCCACGAAAGACGGTTTCTTTTCAGGAGCCGTCTTTCTTTTTTAAGAAAAGAAGACCGCAAGTGGCAGTCCAAAGCTAATTACAGACAAATTAAAATACCAAAATTTCAATTTACTGACACCTGAAACCTGTCCCCTGTAACCTGCCTAACCACTAATCACTGCCTACTGTTTACCAACCACTTTTCTATATTTTCTTCAAAACAAAAATTCACCTTCATAAGGAGCCTTTGAAATGGCAAGAGCCTTGATTATCGGTTGTGGCGCCGTCGCCACGGTTGCTATCAAGAAATGCTGCACCTGCAGCGAAGTCTTCAGCGAAATCTGCATCGCGAGCCGTCACCGCGAAAACTGCGAAAAGCTCGCCCAGGAACTCCGCCCGAATACAAAGACGGTCATTACGACTGCCGCCGTGGATGCTGACAAGGCCGAAAACGTTGCCAAGCTCATCAAGGAATACAAGCCCGACCTCGTGATGAACATCGCGCTTCCATACCAGGACCTCGCCATCATGGACGCCTGCCTGGAATGCGGCGTGAACTACATGGACACGGCGAACTACGAACCCGAAAACATCGACGATCCCGAGTGGCGCAAGATCTACGACAAGCGCGTGAAGGAACAGGGTTTCAGCGCCTACTTCGATTACAGCTGGCAGTGGGCTTACAAGGAAAAGTTTGAAAAGGCCGGCCTCACGGCGCTCCTCGGTTCCGGCTTTGACCCGGGTGTTTCCCAGGCCTACTGCGCCTACGCCCTCAAGCACCAGTTCGACACCATCGAAGAAATCGACATTCTCGACTGCAACGGCGGCGATCACGGCTACAAGTTCGCGACGAACTTCAACCCCGAAATCAACCTCCGCGAAGTGTCCGCTCCGGGTAGCTACTGGGACACCGACGAAAACGGCAAGGGCCACTGGGTCGAAATCCCGGCCATGAGCATCAAGCGCGAATACGTGTTCGACGAAGTGGGCAAGAAGGACATGTACCTGCTGCACCACGAAGAAATTGAATCGCTGGCCCAGAACATCCCGGGCGTGAAGCGCATCCGCTTCTTCATGACGTTCGGTCAGAGCTACCTCGACCACATGCGCTGCCTCGAAGACGTGGGCATGCTCAGCACCCAGCCGATCAAGTTCCAGGGTCAGGACATCGTGCCGATCCAGTTCCTGAAGGCTCTCCTTCCGGACCCGGCAAGCCTCGGTCCCCGCACCAAGGGCAAGACCAACATCGGTTGCATTTTCAAGGGCAAGAAGGACGGCAAGGACAAGACCTACTATCTGTACAACGTTTGCGACCACCAGGAATGCTACAAGGAACTCGGTAGCCAGGCTATCGCCTACACCACCGGCGTGCCCGCCATGTGCGGTGCCATGATGGTGCTTACCGGCAAGTGGAACAAGCCGGGTGTGCATACCGTGGAAGAATTCGACCCGGATCCGTTCATGGATGCCCTCACCAAGTACGGCCTCCCCTGGAAGGAAAACTTCAACCCGGTGCTGGTAGACTAGTGATTTGAGCGACGAGGTCGCTCGCAAGCTCGCTTTGAGGTATGAGCTTTTAATAATCGTGCCTTTGGCACCAAACTAAAGCTCAAAGGGAACGTTAGTGACCGACCTCCAAGTGCGAAGCACGACCTCACACCTCATAACCGCAATCCGAAGGATTGAACATGAAAAAATGGCGCATTGACGATTCCCGTGACTTGTACAATGTCAAGGGTTGGGGCGTGAACTTCTTCGACATCAACGAGAAGGGACACGCAACGGTTCACCCGCTCAAGGATGGCGGTCCGGACATCGACCTGTACGAACTCGTGCAGGAACTTTCGCTCCGTGACGTTTCGACTCCGATGCTGCTGCGTTTTCCGGATATTCTGGACAGCCGCATCGAGAAGATTAACGAATGCTTTAACAAGGCCCGCAAGGAATACGGCTTCAACGGGAGCTACTACAGCATCTTCCCGATCAAGGTGAACCAGCAACGCGCCGTGCTCGAAGAAGTCGTCAGCCACGGCAAGAAGTTCAACATCGGTCTTGAAGCCGGTTCCAAGCCGGAACTGCACGCCGTACTCGCGAACATGGACAATCCGGATTCGCTGATTATCTGCAACGGCTATAAGGACGAAGACTTTATCGAACTCGCGCTCCTTGCGCAGAAGATGGGCAAGAAGATTTTTGTCGTCGTCGAGAAGATGAACGAACTCCACCTGGTCGTGGAACTTTCCCGCCGTATTGGCGTGCGTCCGAACATCGGCATCCGAATCAAGCTTGCAAGCTCCGGTAGCGGCAAGTGGGAAGAATCCGGCGGATACCACAGCAAGTTCGGCCTGAACAGCTCCGAACTGTTGGAAGCACTGGACTACATCAAAGAAGAGAAGATGGAAGACTGCATGAAGCTCATCCACTTCCACCTGGGTAGCCAGATTACGAACATCCGCCATATCAAATCGGGCCTGCGCGAAGTCTCGCAGTTCTACGTGCAGATTCGCAAGATGGGCATGAGCCTGGAATTCGTGGACGTGGGCGGCGGTCTCGGCGTCGATTACGACGGCACCCGCAGTTCCAACGCGAGCTCGGTGAACTACTCCATTCAGGAATACGCAAACGACGTGGTGTACGCCATGTTCGAAGCCTGCGAAAACGGAGGGGTTGCCCACCCGAATATCATCGCGGAATCTGGCCGTGCGCTTGCCGCACACCATTCCATTCTGGTGTTCAACGTCCTGGAAACGGCCGGTCAGGCTTTCTTCGACGAGAACCTCCACGAAATCGATGACAACGCCCCCGACGCCCTAAAAGATCTTTACGGCATTTACAAGGGACTCACCCCGAAGAACCTGCTCGAAAGCTGGCATGACGCCATTCAGCTGAACGACGACGTGCTCAACGGATTCAAGGTCGGCGATTACGACTTGCCCACGCGCGCCATGTGCGAACGCCTGTTCTGGAGCATTGTACGCAAGGTGGACCTGCTCGCCAAGGACTTGCGCCATCCGCCTTATGAACTGAGCGAACTTCCGCGCCTTCTGGCCCAGAAGTATTTCTGCAACTTCAGCTTGTTCCAGAGCCTGCCGGACAGCTGGGGCGTAGACCAGGTTTTCCCGCTCATGCCGATCCAGCGCCTGAACGAAGAACCGACTGTGGAAACCACGCTGCAGGATGTCACTTGCGACTCCGACGGTAAAATCGACATGTTCGTGCGCGGTGGTGACGTGAGCCGCACGCTCCCGTTGCATGAGCTCAAGAACGGCGAACCGTACTACATCGCTGTTTACCTCGTGGGCGCCTACCAGGAAATCCTCGGTGACCTGCACAACCTCTTCGGCGATACGAACGCCGTCCACATCGTGTGCAACGACAAGGGCGGCTACGAAATCGACAAGGTGATCGACGGTGAATCCGTGGAAGACGTGCTCGACTACGTGAACTTCAGCGACAAGGCCCTTGTGCGCACCATGGAAAACTGGGTGTCGCGCTCCGTGAAGGAAGGAAAGATCAGCCTGCAAGAAGGCAAGGAATTCCTGAACATCTACCGCGGCGGCCTGTACGGATACACGTATCTAGAGTAGGAAACATCATCCATGTTTTTTGAACAAGCTATCGCACACCAGATTCCTGGTTACACTCGGGAAGCAGACTCCGCCCACGGCGAGTCGCTTGCCATGCTCGACTACAAGGACGAGCTTTCCATCAAGGACCATGCCATCCAGGAATTCTGGGACGTGAACCGCCTGGCGGGAACTCCGCAAAAGATTATTGCAAGTCCGCTTCCCCGCGCTTACCGCACCACGAGCAAGCGCCGCGTATTCATGCAGCCGGGCAACTTGCAATTTGACCGTCAGGAATCAATGCTGGAACCCGAGGAACACAACAAGATTTACGAGTTCCTGTTCGAAAAGCTGATTACTCCGGCCTACAAGCCGCTCGCCTACGCGCTCAACTGGATTATTATCCGTGGCACCTACAAGTACCGCGTCGTGATTTTCAACATCAAGAAAATCGACGCGAGCATTGTTCGCAAGCTCAAGCTGATTTCGGATGCACTGCAGCAGTCTCCGCTCCACGTCACCGCGGCACATGCCTACGTAGACACGACGGAATCCGACTACTACCTCGAAGCAAAACGCCCCACCGAAGGACTCAACTTCAAGCAGCTTTTCGGACCGCGCGAACTCAGCCTGAATCTGGGCAAGTTCAGCCTCAAGTATCCGGTAACGGGTTTCAGCCAGATTAACGAAAGCCAGATCCACAACCTGATCAAGGCGGCAAGCCGCATGCTTTCGCTAACCAAGGAAGACCACTTTCTGGACCTTTACTGTGGTTACGGTCTGTTCAGTTTTGCGTTGGGAGAAGCGGCCAAGTCCGTACTCGGCGTAGAATGGGAAGGTCCGTCGATCGACTGTGCGAAAGCATCTGCAAAGTACCTCAAGAAAAACTACAAGTTCATCGCCGGAAAGATCGACGAGATGTTCGTGCAGACAAGGCTTCCGCGACCGGTTCCGAACGAACCCGAAAAGATTCTGCTGGACCCGCCGCGCAAGGGATGCGAACCGGGCGTGATTCACGCGCTTGCCATGAGAAAGCCGATTCGTGTAGCCCATGTGTTCTGCGGCACCGATGAAATTCCCGCTTCGCTCAAAGAATGGGAACGCTACGGTTACCGCGTGCGCGAAGTGCAGCCGCTCGACTTGTTCCCCGGCACCCCGCACCTCGAAACCATCGTGATGCTCGAAAGAAAGTAATCCGCATTTTCCAGGTGGAAAATCGAACAAATTGCAATTCGAAATTTTCGGAACAGATATGAAAACAAAGCCGCTAACGACACCAGCGGCTTTTTTCGTATTCCGCAAGCACGTCAAGAAGCGGCTCTAGGCGACTATCGCTTACAGCACTTTGAATCCTTTTCATAAAGGCACCTACCGTTTCACCAGGTTCTCGACGAAAACCGGACTTGGCAAGTTCCTTTTCGCAAGCTTCCAGTTTCTTGGCCCAATGGAGGGCGCGCGCCGAAACAAAGGTGAGTCTCTTGCGATTCAACTTGTACGCGACATAGATTTTACGGCCGACAAAGCCCACGACAAGAATCACTAGCACCGAATACAGAATCGGACTTTCAAGAAGGGCGGTCGACTGGTTCTGCCAACTGTCTACGACACGGCGCCATTCACCTTCCTTTAGGGCATGCATCACGCGGGCGAAACGCCCGCGTACGCCCTCCCATTTGACGCTCCACCAGCTGGGAGCATCCGCAAATTGCGGCAAAATGGGAGGCGTCGGGTCGAAGATTACCCAGCGGTTATCGACAAAGGCTTCGACCCATGCATGCGAATGCTTGCGGCGGAAAATCGAATAGGGGCGCCCTTCTGCGATTTCGGGATTTGCAAAGCCCGTCACGTACCGCGCAGGAATTCCAAGTCGACGAAGAACCAGCGCCGAAAGCGTCGCATAGTATTCGCAGAATCCCTGCTTTTCGCGCCAGAAAACCGCGAGCGGGTCTTTTTCCATATTACTTCCGCCGCCACTCCAGCGAGAAATTCCCGGCACCGAAAGCGAATAGGAGAAGTTCGTGACAAAATAGGCGAGCATTTTCTGGAGAATCAGGGAATCGGCAGAATCCCGCGTCGAATCCGGCATCGATTTTGCGAGAGCTGCCGAATCCGCAACTACAGAATCCGCCGAGTCCGCGTCGCGCAACTGCATCGCCGCAATCACGGTATCGATCAACGGCCAATACCGCTCGCCCACCATCAAGTCGCCTTCGCCCGAAGTGAGCAGGGAATCCGGAATTTTGCAAGCATCCGGCACATTCTCCGCCGAGACAGGCCTGCACTTAAAATAATGCCAGTCGGAGCGTTTTCCGTTGCTATTCAGGCCCTGCACCATGCCACCCGCATAATAAGTCAGCGAGTCCACATCTTTCGCCGCAAAACCCACAGCACCGTAGGGCGCAAATACAAATCCAAAATTATTCAGTGTCGACTGCACCCAGACTTGTTCCACCTCGCGCAGGGAATCGGTCCTCGTCAGTGAATCCGCCGTTTCAAGCACGGCATAGTCCACCTGATAATAGGCAGGGTAGAGCCGCTTTGCAAATTTTGTCGGCAATTTCCAGATGCCCGCCACGTACTTTTCATAGCTTGCCGCCTTAAAGTATCTTGACGGATGTTCATCCCATACACGCAACACCACCTGGCTATTGTAGCGGGAATTGTAATTGCTCCCGAAGCTCCCCAAGGCCGCAACCGGATCAAAACCCATCATGCGTTCACGCTGGTAATAGTCCTCTGCCATTTTCGCACCGTAGCGGTAACGCTGCGATTTCCAATGTTGCCACCCCCCGTAAGAGATGGCACCGAGTGCCGCAATCACGAACAAAAAGAGCAGATACTTGTAAGGAGAGGTTCCGCGACGACTGTAGGCGCACAATGCAAAAATAAAGCCCACAAGGCCAACGGGAGCCCACCCACGGGGCACCATGTACATTCCAAACAGCAATGCCGCCACACCGTCAAAGGCGACAAAGACTTCGAAACCACCGTTTCCGCGGCTCCGTTCCTGCAGCAACGCCAGGTAGAGGAAGTAAACTCCCGGCAAGAAAATCAAATACGGCGACACCCCATTTTCGACCGAAGGTGTCATCACCCAGAAAAGGGCAAGCGGCACAATCGCCGCGTACGCCAAAATCTTGTTGTAGCGCGGGCGCTTCGCAAATTCGCGGCGGCGCGTCGCATTTAAGACGCCAATCACCACGAAGAGCAGCGCAAACAATATGCCGTACCAAAGGAAATCAAAGGTGTTCCCCAGGTTCACCGAGGCAACGCAGAGGAACAGCACCTTGAAGGCGTAGCGGATGTCTACTTTCTCGCTTGCCATCATAGCACAATTCCCTCGCCTTCAAAATCTTTCGGTGAAACCACCAGTAGTTTATCTTCGGTCGAGGCCGGCAGCATTCCAACCACGACATGCTTGTTCACCAGCGGTTCGTCGTTTTCGTAAAGCCCTATGCGAAGCACCGGATCCATCGGGCGCGCCGCAGGGGACCAAGGCGCGGGCTGCTTTCCGTGCGCAAGGGAGGCCATCGGGATTCTCGCTAGAGCATCCAGAAGATTCTTGCGACTTTCGGAACCGCCATCCAAGGCAATCTCTTCGCTGTCGATAAAGAAACGTCCGAGGATTTCGCGGTCCAGGAGCCACTCGCCCACCGCCGCAGTCAAGCGAATCGCATGTTCCAGGTACTGCCGCGACTTAAAATTCGGAGTCGCCGTATCCAGAAGCAAAATCACGCCCGCTCCGCGTTCCACCTCGAATTCCTTGGTGAAAGGCTTTCCGTAGCGGGCAAACGCCTTGTGGTGCAAGTCGCGCAGGGAATCGCCCTCGCGGTAAGGCCGCACGCCAATAAAATTCATGCCTCGGGTTAGGCTCGGCATCAAAAACGGCGCAAACGCCATGCCCGATGCGCCTTGTGTTAGGAACGGGAATTCCTGCACCTTGAGCGCGCGCGGATAAACCAGCAATTCTACGGAACCATTGTAACCGTAAGGCCACCGCAAAAGCCCCATAATCTCAGGTACATTCGCCGAAACCTTATTCAGCATAAAGGAGCCGCGATGCGTCGTTTTCACGAAGCATTCCAACTTGCGCGGAGGCTCCCCCTTCTTGATTTTCACATTTTCCGATTCAAACCCTGTCAGCGTCGGTGGCAAGCGATTCGCACCCAAATTCACACAGTCAATCGTCGAACGGACCGCCAAATAAGCCGTTACCGTTGCCGTTTCGCCTTCGCGCACACGATTCACCGAAACACTTTCGACCGCAATCTTACTCCGCTTCGCCGTCACGAACAGGCTAAAGACAAGCCCCAGGAACAGCAGAAAATCGAGTCCGCCAAAAATCCACGCCGCCCAGAAACCGGGCACCGCACCGGCAAACATCGAAAGCAGAAAAAGCGAAGCCAGCGCGCGGCCCGCCGCGGTAAAGTAATCTTGCCACCAGAAGTATATCGCCATCAGGAGCCCCGTCTTTTTCGGGGCCCGCGGAATCGAGCGAATGAACCAGTGGAAGAATGACATCTATTTCGGCACCGAAACCTGTTTCAAAATGTTCTGCAGAATTTTCTTGCTGGCGTCAGGGTCGCCGCTGTCCTTGGCGAACACGCGGTGTTCCATCACCGGGAAGAACACCCGCTGAATGTCATCGGGATTCACGAAGTCACGACCTTCTACAAAAGCACTTGCCTGCGCCATGCGCACCAGGTTCATGCCCGCACGCGGACTTGCCGCCAGACGCACGCCGCCATCGTTACGCGTCGCCTGCACAAGCGAAATCACATAGCGTTCCAAAGATTCGTCAATATGAATTCGTTGCACCTGGCCGCGTGCCGTCAAGACCTCTCCAGGAACCGTCACAGCACGCACAGAATCAATCGGACGACTGTTGCGATGCGCCCGCAAAATTTCAAGTTCAGTCTCCGCACTCGGATAGCCTACGGAAATACGTACCATAAAACGGTCCATCTGCGCCTCGGGTAGCGGAAACACGCCGTGGAATTCCACCGGGTTTTCGGTCGCAAGCACCATGAAGAGCTCCGGCAGCTTATAGCGTTCGCCTTCTAGCGAAACCTGGCGTTCTTCCATCGCTTCCAAGAGTGCACTCTGCGTACGTGGCGAGGCTCGGTTGATTTCGTCGGCCAACAGCACCTGCGTAAACACAGGCCCCTTTCGGATTTCAAATTCTCCTGTATTCGCCTTGAATACCGCACCGCCCGTCACATCGGCAGGCAACAAATCCGGCGTAAACTGGATTCGCGCGAAGTCCGCGCCAATCGCCGCCGCAAGCGCCTTCGAAAGCGTCGTCTTTCCCGTGCCGGGAACATCTTCCACCAGCACGTGACCATCGGCCAGCAGCGCCATCACCAAAAGTTCCACCGTCTCGGACTTTCCGAGCAGCACCCCATTCAAAGCATGAATCAAATCTTTAACCATGCTCTAAATATATGTTTTAGACGAAAGATTAGAGACGAGAGACGAGAGAAAACACGCAAAAAAGTAGGCAGATAATCAAGCAACCAAGCGGCGTATAACCTGACGCAAAACGCGCAAGCCGTATGTAATTACATTCAGGTTCGACTTTTCGTCGGCGTAACGCGTCGGAATCGGGAGTTCCGCAAGTTTAAAGCCACGGGCATCGGCAATCGAAATCATTTCAAGATCGATATCGAAACTCAGGCTCAGTTTTGCAAGATTGAGCGTCTTCAAGAATTCCGAGGAATAGACGATAAATCCGCTATGACGATCCGTCAATTTCTGCTTAAAGGCGAGATTTTCGACAGTCGTCAGGAACCTTCCGCCCAATCGCTTGTACAGGGGCATTTTACCCGCCTTGGCACCACCGCGAATCAGATGACGCGAGCCCTGCACCAGGCCAAGCTTTTTCGACGCATCCGTCACCATTTTTTCTTGAGATTCCAAGTACTTAAAGAATTCGTCCAGCTGTTCTGCCGGATACTGCCCATCGCCATGCAGACAAGCTATAAACTTCGCACCGGAGCGGAGCCCTTCGGAAATACCTTTCTTGACAACGGCGCCGTAGCCATTATTTTGTTCAAACCGCATATAGCGAAGGCGCGATTTTTTTAGGGCACCTGCAAATTCGCTATCGAGAGCCGCCACAAAATTTTCAAAGGAGCCTCGCGTATCGTCCACCGAGCCGTCGTCAATCACCAGGACGATCGAACGTTTCCAGACATCGTCTGAAATCTTTTGCAGGACAGGCGCAAGAGTTGACGCAACGTTATAGGCGGGAACAAAGATGAAATAATCAACAGACATCAACGTAGTGCCCAACGAACCACCGAAGGGATTCTTCAAGAGCTTCTTTCAGCGGAATCTTCGCCTTAAAGCCGAGCAAGCGTTCCGCCTTTTCAACCGATGGCAGGCGGCGCAGGGAATCATCGTAACCCTTGCCGTAATAGTCTTCGCCCGAAACCGTTTCAACTCCAGGCACCGTACTTTCGGGTATTCCCTTGACCGAAGCGAACACCGAACGCATCATCTGCGCAAGTTCTGCGATGGACACTTCGTTTGCCGCATTGCCTACGTTAAATGCCTGCGAAAGAACACTTTCGCGACGTTCCGGTTCGCTGGCCGCAGCAAACACGCAGAACATAAAGTCAACGGCATCGTGTACCGAGGTAAAGCAACGCTTGGCGACACCGCCATTGACAAGCTTAAGCGTTTCTCCACGGACAAGCGCCGTCGAAAAATTCGCAAGCACGCGTGGAATTCCTTCGCCATCGACCCCCGGCATAAAGTCCATGAACGGTCCCACGAAATTGAAGGGGCGAACTACCGTCCAGTCAAGGTCTGCAAGCCCCGCCAAGTAACGTTCGGTCAACAGCTTTGCCGTCGCATAGCTCCAGCGGCTAGCCGAAACCGGCCCCAGCACAATTTCGGATTCGTCTTCAAGAAGCGCACCCGAATCCGCCGCCGTCTTGCCGTAAATTTCGGAAGTCGAAAAATGAATCAGCCAGCTACCGTTCTTGGCACAAGCATCGGCCAAGGCCCGCGGATGATCGTAATTGCTACGAATGACCTCGGCAGCCTCCGCCATATAACGCCCAGGCGTACAGATTGCCGCCAGATTCACCACCACCGGGAACCGAACAACGCGCGCAATCACTTCGGGGTCCGCAAGATCCGCACTCAAAAACTCGAACCGTGGATTAGCCAAGTGTTCCTGAATACGGTACGAATCCAGATCAACCCCGAAAACGCGCCAGCTCGTGCGTTCCAAGATGGCCCGCAACAAGTGGCTACCAATAAAACCACCGCAACCCACAAGGGCTACGGTGACAGAAGAATCTTCAAATTTGAGAGTCGCGTTCAACTACTCGGTCACCTTGAAGGCACCAGAGTTTTCACCCTTGGCAGTCTTATTGTAGGGCGACACACGAATAACGGCCTTCTTCAAGGGCAATTCGACGCTATCCGGCAAGAATTCCTTTTTAATAACCACCTTCTGCTCGTTGCAGGTCTTTCCATCCAGGTACTTCGGATCTACAGATTCATAGACCATATCCAGGCCTTCATCCTCTTCATCCGTCTTGAGCAAAAAGCGGTATCCAGCATCCTGAACATCGGCACCATAAACGATGGTTACTTCATCACCAATCTTGAAAGTTTCACCACCCTTGGGGTAGGCGATTTTGACGCCATCCTTGACAGTGCAATCATAGCTGGTCTTGCTGTCATCGGATGCCGAAGAAGAATCATCGCATGCGGTAAAAGAAACTGCGGCAGCCAGGGCGCACATAGATACGGTCAACTTAAAAAGCTTCATAAAGTCTCCATTTTTTATTGTAATATACAAATTTAGTAGACGGCAGGAACTTAGAACTTCACAGATTGTTGCATCTGAAGGCGGCCATCGAGCTGCACCCGCACAAAATAGCGACCATACGGCATTTTGGCGCCTTTTTGCAACAACGGAACCGTTCCCGGAGCAACATGGCGCATTTCCTGGGCAACCACCTTTCCCAAGGCATTCATCACCTGCACCTTGAGCAAGCCACCTGAAGTCGTCACGGTCTTGCGAGCGGCATCGAACCCAAAACCCGCAACAGGGCGCATACCGGAAATGGACGTCTTGTCCCCTTCCGAAGATGAAGATTCAATATCGCCTTTTACCTTTGCAGGGTTACAGCCCGTACGGTAGACGCCCCTGATATCAAAGGCAACCATATCAATATTCGGGCCACCATCGGCCGAGGCCGAAGCAAGCTTCATTTTGAAATCAAGTGCATCCAACCACACGTCGTCAATATAAGCGGAATCCCACTTGTCCCAGCTTCCTGTCGACTTGAAAGTCACGTCGTAGACACCATTATCAATCGTAACCTTCATGTCGCGATCCGAATTTCCGACGAAGGAATAGCGAATCATGACGCGAGCATTCGACGCCGACTGATCGGAGGTGATGTTATACGTAGCCGTACTATAGGCGCTATTGTCAAAATTGAAGAAGCCCTTTCCCGTAAAGCCATCGTGGTTCGCTTCCGTCCAACCATCTCCCGATTCAGGACTCGCCATGTCAATCGGAGACGGCCATTCGGCATCCGCTTTGCCATCAAAGCAAAGCGTGGAATCAATGGAAGCAGAGGACTGCGGATCTTCGGAACTAGAGGAAGTCGGATTGACATCTATCTGTTCTTCACCATGAACCGTAGGTTCACAAGCGGGGCCACCATCAAAAACAGCGGTATAGGTTGCGGCACGGTAAAGCGTCTTTTGGCCGTAATAGTTGGAATCCGCAGTCAATTTGTTGCAGTCATCATCGTACCAACCGACAAACTTTTTACCGAAGCTACCGGGACTTACATGCAACGTAAGCGGAGCACCACCGGGCAGTTTCTGGTTATGGGTAATCAAGCCGTTGCCATTCGAAACATTCGCCTTGACCGTCAAGTCATAGCGGGGCTTGAGTGCCGACACCAGCAAGGAAAGCCGCGTCTTGGCTTCAGCGGAGATATAGCTTTCGTTCTTCAGAGCATCTTCCAGTTCTTCGGCAATCCACTGGCAATGCGCAATGGAGCCCGACTCCTGGAAATGCGTCGTTCCGTCATTGGTAACGCCATCGGGATAATTGGGATATTCGCCTTTCAGGAACATCTTGAACTGATAACGCGAAACATAATTCGGATTCCAGCTCTTGCTGTAAGCATTGTAAGATTTCGCGTTCAGGTTCACATAGGGAATTCCGTTTTTCTTGGAAAGTTCGAGCATCTTACCGACAACATTATATTCCGTGAAAACATTACGGCCATTCGCGCCCATGTTCATGTTCATCGGCGTCACGAAAATCGGAGTGGCGCCTGCCGCCTTGGCGACATCCACGTATTGCTGTAACCAGAAGGCCAACGAATCAAAAGGAACTTCGCGAGGCTTGCTTCCAAAATAACGGTCGTTGTGTCCAAACTGCACTAGAACAAAGTCGCCATTCTGAATGGACGGTTTCAACCCCTCAAGCTTGCCATCCTGGATAAACGTCTTGGAGCTGCGGCCGCCAATCGCCACGTTATTGACCCTGACTCTTGAACCGTCAAAGAAACTCCCGAGAATTTGTCCCCAACCCGTCTGCGGATAGACATTATCCTTGTAGGTCGCAACGGTCGAATCCCCGATCACGTGAACGGTGAAACTCGTGGAATCGCTCACGGCGACTCCCGTGAACACGGCCGCTGCTAGAAGAAATTTGAAAACATTTTTCATAATAATCTCTAGATTTTTCGTCCCTTCGGCAAGCTCAGGGATCTTAATGAGGCTGGTGAGCCTGCCGAACCACGCTCCTAGATGACGGAGAAGAAAGACTCTTTATTTACTTCACCTTCGCCCATGTGGTCGCAAACTTGGCACTTCCCTGTTTCACGACAACGCGATAGAGTCCCGCATTTTTCACCAACGAAGAAAGCGACAGTTCACTTGCTCCATCGACAATCTTGCGAGCCACTAGGCGCCCACGCATATCAAAGAGCGCGACATCTGCCCTTTCCAAAAGCGAAAGCTTATCGCCGCGGAGTTTTACACCCGCATTCATGGCAGGCCCCCGCAAAATCGTCGTCAGAGAATCCGTAGAATCTCCCGAAACTTCGGGGCAGCCTTCGCTTATACGGCACACGCCGTCGATATTGAAGCCGAACGCATCAATATTAGGGCCGCCGTCGCTTGTAAGCGACATAATCTTGAGTTCGGCTTCACCTTGCGGAGCATCCATCACCACGTAGGCGGTATCCCACTTGTCCCAACCACCCGTCGGCGGTGCACTCACAAGGTAATCATGGTCCAAATAAGCATTGAACATACGATCCGACGATCCGCCGTTTGCATAGCGCACCGCAAGCGTCACATAGCCTGCGCCTGGGAACTTGACCTTATATGCGGCAAACGAGGCATTCGTATTATCCAGATTGTAATAGCCTTCGCCCGTAAAGCCAGTCCATTCGTTCTGAGTCCAGCCGATTCCAGCCGTATCCGGAGTGCTTGCATCAAAGAATTTCTTGATATCCTTGTCAATTTTCACCGTATCCTGCGTGCTGCCTTCAATCGGGGTAAACGGAACAAAGGTCACATCGTCAAGGCTCTTCGGGGTCGTGGTCGGGAATGCGGTTAACGCAGCACCATCGCCGGTATATTTCTGCGCCGTTCCGCCCTCGTAAACCGCCGTGAACTGCGTCGAGGCACTACCCATCACGAACGTATGAATGTAAGGAGACTTCACGTTCGAACGGCTCGGGGCACCCACCTTGTTGCCGTTACCGTCGTACCAGCCCAAGAACTTCTTGCCGCTCTTCGGAATAGTCTTGAGCATCACGGTCATGCCCTTCGGGTAATAGGCGTTAATCGAAGTCGCTTCGGCAGCACCTTCGGGGCTCACCTTGACTTCGACCTGGTACATGGGCGCCATGTAGTCGCCGAGTTTTTTCACAATCGGGTCACTGTGGGCGCGCATCTGTTCGGTAATAATGCGCCCGAAAGCGTTCGCACCGTTCATCTGCAAGTGCACCTGGTCCGTCTGGTCACTGCCAAGATTGCTGTATTCTGCCTTGGTCGCATAGTTGAAGATGAACTGAGCCGCATACTGCTCGCCCACCGAAATCATGTAGTTCGCGACCATTTCGCTCATATCGATAAACGGCACGTTCAAGGAATCCGCCAAATGCTGGTTCAGCGCCGGGTAGCCGCGATAGCTATTGTGGATTTGCGTCGGGGAATCGTAATACAGGCGACGAATCGGACTCATGATGATCGGATACGCGCCCTTCGCACGGACTTCCTTCACCAATTGAATCATATTGGAACGGAAAAAATCTTCGTTGCTGTAGCTTACGTCATTGATTCCAAACTGGATCACCACATAGTCGCCAGCCTGCACCCTATCGGCAATGCAGTTGCTCCCCGAAGTACAGCCGTGTTTCCAGAACATGTCATAGTAACCGACAGCGGTGTTCCCTTTTTTGTCGAGACCGCCACCACCCAAGGACATTCCGCCCTTGCCCCAGTTTTCAACGGCAGCCTTGTTGATGTCAAACCAGTAATGAAAATCCTGGCCCTGCCCCTGCTTGGGGTAATAGCCTTCGGCCCAGTCCTGCATAGTGGAATCGCCCAACATAAAGATGGTGACCTTTGCCCACAGTAACGGGGCGACAACCATCGAAGCGACAACTACCGTTTGCCAAATCTTATTCAACATAATTTACCCAAACCAAAAAGCCTAGCCCCGGCCTAACATTCGCAAGACCGGGACTAGACAGTGAGGTGTTTTATTGTTTTGCGAATTTCTCCGCAAAAACAGCCTTTCCGTCAAGTTTAACCTTCACCAAGTATATTCCCTTCGGGAGCAGTTCTTGGTCGAGTGCCATCGCTGTAGATCCCGCAGAAACATTCTTCGAGATACCCAGGCGCATCGCACCGGACAAGTCGTAGAAGTAAATTTCAGCAAGGCCTGCCTTCGGGGTGTACAACACACCCGTCGAGGGGTTGAACACCATTCCACGCACAGAAGCTGCAACAGGCGTTATCGTGGTCTGCTCGTCGACCTGGCCCGCATAGGCGCTCACGCCTTCGATATCGAAGTAGAACATATCCACATTCGCGCCACCATCGGCAGTCGTCGACTTAAGCGTAATCGTATTGAGTCCCTTCGCCAAATCAATCTTCGCATCGGTCGTAAGCCAAGTCGTCCAGCCGCCGGTCGCATCCATAGAGACTGTCCCTACCTTGACTCCGTTCACCACAAGTTCCATATCGCGTGCGGCACTGCCACCGTTTGCAAAGCGGATACTGATGGTGGTAGAAGCGGTATGTTCGGAATACAGATTCCACGTACCGTAGCTTGCGGTGGAATTGTCGAAGTTGAAGTATCCCTTCTCGACAAAGCCCGTATTGGTCGTCTCGGACCAGCCAATTCCCGCATCCGGTGTAGAAGCATCGACCTTGGAGGCCTCCTTCTTCGTCGCAACCTCTTCAGCATTTCCCGAAGCGGCAACAGAGAGCACGCCCTTCGCAAATGCGGCATCACCCTCACCACCTTCGGTTACAACGGTGTAGGCAAATACGCCCGCTTCGGTCGGGGTTCCCGAAATGGTCACGGTCGAACCCTCTACCTTCGCGGTCACGCCCTTCGGGAGTCCAGTCACCTTCACGCCGTCGCAGCCGATAAACTTGTAGCCGAAGCTCTCGATTGCATTACCCAGCAGGATTCCCTGGTTTTCAAGCCCATCGCCCACCTTCGAAATAGAAGGAGCGAGGCCCGCGACACCTTCGGTGCCGAGCATGTAAATGTCGGGTTTCTTCAGATTCTTCACCATGTCGGGCAGGTAATAGCTCACATGGGGCGGCTGGTTGTAGGCAACGTTCTGCCAGGCAACACTCACACGGTATTGCGGGTCATGCATCAGCGTGTAGAGCCTGTGCGGAGTCGTCACGGGAGTCTGGAAAATCGTAATCGTCGAAGGATCCGTGCTGGAACGCGCAATGAATTCTTCGCGCCAGTCACCGAAGAGATCGGCTACAATACAGGGATTCGCCTTAGTGTAGTTGTTCAGAGTCGAACTATTCACTTCATAGAAGCTGAAGTAGCGATCGACGGTTTTCTTGCTGGAATTCCACTTTTCAATTTTTCCTCCGCTGCCGCCGCTGCCTGTGGCATCCAGCAGTTCATCTTGCAAGTCACCGTCAAAGTAAATGCGGAAATTGACCGAAGGAGTCGTAGCCGAAAGCGTCGTTCCAGTTACAGTGCGAATTCCGCCGCTGGTTCCCGACCACATTTCAAAGCCACGATTCGTGGAATCGACATCGGCCGCCATGCCACGACCGTTATCGCAACCGACATGTTCGTTTCCGTTTTTATCCTTACATTTCAATGTACTTTGCAACGTTCCCCACACCACATTGCCTTCCTTGTCCCGGAATTCTTCGCTGTACTTGTTGGTAGTTTCTTCGTGAACGTCGTAAACTTCCAATCCCGGCTTGTCGGGATCCATGTCGGACAGGTGCATGGCATCGCCATGGCCAAACCCGGTACGGTAAAGGAGGGTTCCGTCGTGCTTGAGTGCCGCAGAGCCCATAACAATTTCGTCAAAGCCGTCGCCATCCAGGTCGCCAACGGAAAGGTTGTGGTTACCTTCGCCGTAAAGCCCCTGCCCCTTCTTGTCGGAACTGTGCTGCCAGCGGGTCTTGAGTTCCTTGCCGTCAAAATCATAGGCAGCCACAAAGAATTCGGTATAGTAACCGCGGCTCATGATGACACTCGGGTGAACCCCGTCCAGGTAGGCAATCGCCGCCAGCATACGGTTATCGCGGTTTCCATAGCTATCACCCGAAATCTTTCCACGGGCAGGCCAATAGTTAATCGTATGGATGGCCTCGCCGGTATTTCCCTTGAACACCGTCAGGAACTCGTTACCGGTCATGATCGTTCCCGAAGAGGAGCGATAATCCTTGGAACCGTCGCCAATGACCTTGCCCTTGCCGTCGACAGTGCCGTCGGAAGTTTTCATCACGATTTCGGCAATACCGTCACCATCCAAGTCGTAGACCATGAACTGCGTGTAATGGGCGCCGGCACGGATATTCTTGCCGAGGTCGATACGCCACAGGAGGGTTCCATCCATCTTCAAGCCGTCAATAAACACCGATCCCGTGTAACCCGACTGGGAATTGTCCTTGGAATTGTTCGGATCCCACTTGAGAACCAAATCCAGCTCGCCGTCGCCATCCAGGTCGCCCACGCTCATGTCGTTTGGGCTGTAGCTGCATGTAGAGCCATCCGGCATCGTCTGGTCCTTAGGCACATTGAGCCCCTTGATGGTCTTGTACGGGAACCCCTTGCTGTTCTGGTCCAACACGATAAGTGCGCCTTCCGCCTTGCCTTCCTTGCCGTTCACCACGGCGGCGACCGTATACTTGGAAGTCGTCTTGCCGTCGGCATCCAAATAGTTCGTGCCAGCAGTCTTTCCGATAGACGCAATTTTCGTCCCGTCACGGTAAAGGTTGAATTCCGTGTCCGGATTTTCAGTGCCCAAGAGGCGCCAACTCACGAGCATCCCCTTGCCCGTGTTCGCTACCGCAAGGCCGCGTGAAAGTTTTTCCATTTGGCGGGTCGCCGCGAAAGAGGGCGACGCAAGACCAAAAGCCAGGACTGCTCCAGCAAAAATTGTCGATGTTTTTAAACCAATACCCATATAAACTCCATTTTTTGGGCAACCTCTAAGCAAATCTATCCTCAAAAAAACAAAAAAGTTCTTACTTAATTCCTTTTTGTAGTCCAAGGACAACACCCTTTGCAGGAAACCTATTCCAAATATAACCTATTTTTACATAAAAAGTCTACACTATTTAATATTTTTTACCAAAAACAAGCCGTTTTTAAAATATATAACAAAAATAAAAAGTCCACATTTTAAGATAAAAATGAGCAAACTGTAGACAACGGGCCGTGATAAACCCATATTTTTCTACATTTGCCGACAATGATGCCCGAATGGTTCAAAAATTTTTCATGGGAAAGGATGTTCGACGCGATTGCCGCGCGATCCGTCACGCCCGTAAAAATCGCCATCATTGCAGGCAAGTCGTTCCTATATTTCCATGGGCTCACCCGTGCGGCAGCCCTCACCTACACGACTTTCTTGGCAGTAGTTCCCCTGCTGATTCTCCTGACCTCGATCACCATCGCGGTCGGATTCGGCAGCTTTGTTTCGGACTACCTGCCCCACCTGCTGAACATCCTGAACCTGGACTGGCCTATAGACCCCATTATCGCCATCGTTAAAAATGCAGAACACGTTCCTATCGGAAAGTTGGGCTTTATCGGTGCCATGGGTCTTTTTGTCACCTTCATCCTTGCGTTCGGCAGCCTGGAATCGAACTTCAACGTGGTGTGGGAAAACAAGGTTTCGCGCCCCCTCCACAAGCAGTTGCGCATCTACACGCCCCTTTTGCTCATTTTCGCAGGGATTATCGGTCTTTACGCCGGTTTTGTGAACCATGTGCAAAACGCCCTTTCAGTCATTGTCATAGACGGCCTGCATTTCGACCCTTCCGTGCTTCACACGCTGATAGATGCCTTCTGGTACGTAACTTTCCACGGGGCCATCATCCTGATTATTTTTCTCACGCTCTATGCGTTGCCGGCAAGACCCGACCCCAAGACCTACACCAAGAAAAAACTGCTCCTTTCTTCTATCGGCATTTCCTTCTTGGCATGGTTCAGCATCATGGTTTACGTAAGGATCCTGATGCTCATCCAGACGACCCTCGTGACCAGGATGTCCATTTTCTACGGTTCACTAGCATTTATTCCGCTCATTCTTTTCCTCGTTTTCGGAATCTGGACCATCGTTCTTTGCGGAAATTCCATCGTCTGGACTATTTGCACTTGGCCAGAATCGAAGGACCGCATCTGGAACTGGGAAGGAAGCCCCTCCGAAGACCTGAACATGACCAAAGACAGGATGTAGGTTTATATGAAAAAGATTTTAATGCTCCTGGTGGCCTTCGCGGCCTTCGCCAATGCGGAACTCCGCAGCGCAAGTTTCACCCCCGAAGAAAAGTCTGACGACGGTCTGAAAGCGTTCATCGGTGTAAGCGGCGGTAACGTACTCGTGGCCGACGACGGCGCCATTTTCGCGAACCTCCGCATCGGCCTGGACATCAACCCCCTGGTCGCTACCGGTGTGTGGGTATCCAGAGTGCTGAGCGACGTCCGCAACTACAACGTGCCCGAAAAGCAGATGATCAAGTACATGTCGTTCGGCGGATTCGTGGAACTTTTCCCGCTTAGGCTCGGCGACTTTGCAATCTCCGTACCTATAGAAGTCGGCGGCGGCGCCCTTTACGTTATGGAGCCCGACGACGAAGCGTTCGAATCCGAAGACTACTTCTTTACGGCAGACATGGCGGTCCATTTCAACTACCGCATCACCAAGATGCTCGAAGTTTCGATTGGTGGCGGCTACCGCATGTTCACGGGTATCGAAACCAACAACCTCGAAAATCTGGATTTCTGCACCCCGTTCGGAGAACTCCGCTTTACCATTAGGGAGTAATGCCCGACTTCATCAGCATACGCGGCTGCAGGCTGCACAACCTCAAGAACGTAGACGCCCAGTTTCCGCTAGGCAAAATTACAGTGGTATGCGGACCTTCGGGCTGCGGAAAGTCGACGCTTGTACTTGACACCCTGCACGGAGAATCCAAGCGGCGTTACCTAGAAACGCTTTCGCCGTTTGCCGCAGAATTGCTCGGAGGGCGTCGCATTATTCCGCTGGATAGCGCCGAAGGCTTACCGGCAAGCCTCGCCATCGGGCCTAGCCACGGAGAAACTCCCGCGAAGGCCTACGCGTTAAGCATCTCGGAATGCGACTCTACGTTGCGTGCACTGTTTGCGGCGTATGCAAAACCTGCCTGTCCCGTTTGCGGAAAGCCCATGGAAAGCATGAGCCGCGAAGACATGATCCGCGAAATTGCGAGTTTGCCGCAAGGGAGCAAGCTACAATTTTTTGCGCGGATTGAAAGCAACGGCCCTTCGGCAGGCTCAAAGCCCTTTCCCAACCTTGATAAGCTCGCGGCGGTGTTCCTGGCGCAAGGCTTTACACGCGCCTTGGCCGATGGAGTCAGCTATTCGCTCGCCGACCTTACCGAAAAAGAAAAGGAAATTATTCCCCAGGAATTCTTTATTGTCGTGGACCGCGTGATTGTCCGCGAGAACACGCGTACCCGTATTGCCGAAGCGGTCGACGGAGTTCTGAAACTCACGCACGGCGAATTGATTCTAGACATCAACGGGAGCAGGAAACTTTTCAGCACGGTGCCGCGCTGCCCCGAACACGGAGCGCAACTTTCCAGACCACTCGCGTCCGAAGACTTGTCGCCATATTCCCGCACAAGCATTTGCGAAAAATGTGGCGGCACAGGAATCATCGAAGACGGTGACAGCAGCGAAGAATGCCCCGATTGCAGGGGCTTACGGCTCAAGAAGAATTTTTTGAACGCGGCAATTGAGCTGGACTGCGCCAAGGGCAAAGACTGCCTCGAGGACGAAAGCAACGAAAATCACAAGGACGCTCCGCGCAAAATCCGTACCACGTGGCAAGACATTTTAAACACGCCTTTCGCGGAACTCGAAAGCCAGCTGCACGCCCTGTTCGACAATCGACTGACAGCAAAGCAACAGCCCGCGTTCCGCACGTTAATTGACCGCATCCAGGCGATTGTCGATTTGGATATCGGTTACCTCACGGCAGGGCGTGCAGGCGCCACCCTGTCGGGTGGCGAAGTCCAAAGACTTCGGCTTTCGAGCCTCAGCACTGGTCACCTGAACAACCTCCTGATTGTTCTCGACGAACCCGCCAGCGGCTTGCACCAGAGCGACGTCGAAGCCCTCTGGAAAGTCCTCAAGAAAGTGCAGTCCCGTGGGAACACGCTTGTGCTCATCGACCACAATCCAGCCCTCATCAAGAAAGCCGACTGGATTATTGAAATGGGTCCTGGTGCCGGCGAAAAGGGCGGCGAGATTCTGTTGCAAGGAACCGCGAAAGACGTTCTTGGCAACCCGATATCGCCCACGGGAAATTGGATTAAAGGTTTAGACGAGAGACGACAACTGTATAAGGCGAGTGACGTATCCAACGAAGTTGGATATGACCGAGCCGAACAGTTGGTACTTGAGCGAAGCGAAAGTACAAAGACGAAAACGTCATTGCGAGCGGAACATAATGAAGCGAAGCAATCCAAAAAAGAAGCAATCCATATAAAGAACTTCGCCCTGTTCGACATGAAGCCGGTCACCGCGCATTTCCCGGTGCAAAAGTTCAGCGTCATCACGGGTCAGAGCGGCAGCGGCAAGTCCACGATTTTCTTCAGAAACTTAGCCCCGCGTGCCACCAAGGGTGAATTCGAAGGCATCGGCATCCAAGCGCTTTCCATCCTTTCTACAGGCGATTTCCACGGGAACCGCCGCAGCACCGTCGCCTCGGCCATCAACCTGAACACGATTCTCCGCGACCTTTTCGCAAAACTCCCCGAAAGCAAGGTCCGCGGCTACACCGCTAGCAAATTCGCGACGCACGCCCCCGGGGGCCGCTGCGAAAACTGCAAAGGCGAAGGCGTTATCCTCGACCCTGCGGGCTACGAGGAATCCGAATGCCCCGTATGCCTCGGCAGACGCTTCAAGGACGAAATTCTCGAAGTCCGCTTCAAGTCGCTTTCTATCGCCGACATCTATGACCTAGAAGTCGGCGACGCCTACAAGTTGTTCATCAACATGAAGCCCTTTGCGGACAAGCTCAAACCGCTCGTAGACACGGGCCTAGACTACCTGAAACTCGGGCAGACCACGACACACCTCTCCGGCGGCGAACGCGCCCGCTTGCGTCTTTCCATCGCGCTCGCCCGTGCAAAGGCTCCAAACACGCTTTTCCTTTTCGACGAGCCCGCACGCGGTCTCCATCAAAAGGACATCCAGCATCTGCTCGATCTAATTCGCGGCCTCACCGAAGCAGGTCACACCGTCATCGCCATCGAGCATGCGCAAGACTTCGTAAACGCCGCCGACTATGTGGTGGAACTGAGCCGATAACGGAAAAGTCGAAACAGCAGTAAATTACCTTCCGGGAACGGTGCAACTATCGACAAACGCATAAAGCGGCTTGTAGCGGAAACTATCACGTAAACTATAAGGGTTCTTTTCACGCGGCTCCGGGAAAGCGAGAGAATCTCCCGCAGCATTGCGAAAATGACACACCGGCACAGACTTCGGATTTGTCGTATCCAATTCATACTCGCGAAGCGCCACCCCGTTTTCCGCATATTCCTTGAATTCCTTCAAGACAAACAAGCCCTTTCCCCACGCCGATTCACCTATCGCAAAAACCTTGTTCATCCAGATTTTTCCATCAGGGTAATAATCCGTTTCTACCTTCAAGTTTTCGCTTTCTGACTTCGAATAGTAAAGGACTCCCGTCGAGTCGTAATATTTACGCCACCATCCTTTAGAGGAGCGAGATTCCTCGGAACGCAAGACTTCATTGGAATTATAGCTGGCCCAATAAGAAGAATCCCCATCCAGCGATTGTTTATTTATAGAAAAGCTTCCATCTTGCATTACGCTACGATTATACCGCCAATTCAGCGCCACCGTATCGGCTTCGAGCAAGCGGCCATTTTTATCAAAGGTTCTCTTTCCCACCGAATCTTCAAGATACTTCAGATTGCCATTTTCATAGAATTCCTTTCGATAAACAGGCTGTACGGACATCGATTCATAAAAAGACTCCGACATGATTTGACCATTCGGATAATACTGAATATCGCGTCCCCAAGGAGTTGCATAATAGGAATCACGCATCTGCACAAGCGTTCCGCTGGAATCCCGGCAAGTCATGACTCCACCATGATCTTTCAAGATATAGACCGTTCTGCACACGACTCCATCAGCATTTTTACGCAAAACAACCCGTACTTCGTTGGGATCTACAGTCTGCTTATCCTTCACTTTTCCAGAACAGCCGCCAAACAAACAGGCCGAGGAAAACAACACCAGAGCAAGCAAGAGATTTCCATACTTCATTCTTCCCTCCTCCTATGCTCTTCTCTGCAATCGACTAATTCGCCATTGACAATTTTGCAGTACTTATTGTCATTCTGCTCTACATTTCCATTTCTCCGGTAACGATTTTCCGCATACCGGTCAAACTTACCTTCTTTATCACATCCATAGGTTTGATAATAAATGGAATCCGGTTTATGGATTTTAATCGAAGAATCCCTTAATACGCCATTTTTATAGTAGGACTTGCAACGACGGAGTTCATCATCCTTACTGTGCCACACAATCGCGCATTCCGACATCAGTTGTTCCTTATAAAATCTCTTCTCGAAAATGGTATCGCCTTCTAGCGTCTGTATTGTACGAGGTGTTCCGTCAGTTTCATAGTAACTGCATACATCAAATCGGTCTTTTTCATGGTAAAGCGAAAAGCAAGTATCTCTCAGCGTTCCCTTTATATCGTAATGGGCTCGGGCGAGTTCACCATCTGCACTATAATATTTCGACGATTCCACACTTCCATTGGCATAAAATTCCTGAACACGCTGCACACCGTCTCTTTCCGTATAAAGAATAGACGGCGAGCCATCGTTACGGTAGCAATTACAGACCATACGGCCAAGACTTATAAAACAAGAATCCGTCACCATTCCATCTTTTCGATACCGTATTTCTACAGTGTTTTTTCCCTCGGGGCCAATACCATCGTAAGCCACATATTTTTCCAACTCCCCCGACGAATAATATTTCTTCGTTTCCAACAAATTACCGTTTTCGTAAACGGGAGCCTTTTCAACATTCCCATTTTCATAGAATTTCTTACAAGCTCGAAACAGACCCTTATCCGTTTTTCCATCCCAGTCAAGAGGCTTTTCAACATAACAGGAATCTTTCATATTGCCGTTACCATAATAGGACACATCCGTTTCTAAGGAACAATAACGGCAACCCTTCGGAACCAGGTTGTTGTATTTCGTCACTCGTTTAGGGTTACCCGACGGATAGTTTTCGCGTTCCTCGACCAACGTATCGCCGCGATAAACGGATTCTTTTTCAAGAGCCCCACTTTCATAATAGTAGGTACGATGACCATCATCTGTTGTAACCGTTCGCCTGTTTCCGGACTTGTAGAAGGTCTGGCAAATTTCATGACGCTTGGGCTCTCGAACAATTTTACAGGAACTGCTCATCGTTCCATTTTCATAAAAATCTTCGCGAAGAAAACAGACGCCATCGTCCTTATACTTGAGGATCGAGTGCGGTTTTCCATTCGAGTAATAGATTTTCTCTTCACCAATTTTCTTGCCATCTTTTTCGGTGAATTCCATCGCCAAGGTCCCGTCCGCAAAATACTGTCTATAATTTCCGAGCGAATCTATTTCCGTATGGAGTTGACCGGAAGGGTAAAAATGCTTTATGCTTACACGGGTCCCTTTGTCATAGAGGGTTTCAATCTCGGGGGTTCCATCAGGATAATGGGACTTCGTCAAACCATCCTGCACCTTTTTGCGGGGTTCATCTTGCGCAGCGCAAGCCGCAAGTAAAAGCAGAATAAAAAGAGTGACTAAATATTTCATCACTCACAATATACAATTTTGTTCAAAATTGCATAGCCGTTTCAAGAAAGAATTTATGGCGGGCAATTACCGTTTAAAGGATTTCTTCGCATTTTCCTGCGTTTCAATCACCTTATCGCACCAGGCGTCGAATTCAGGATCTTCTTTTTGAAATTCTGGATGCGAAAGCACATAGTCAATCGTGCGGCGGATTCCCTGATCAAAGCGTACCTCCGTACGGAACGTGGGCACGGCACGCTTAAGCTTGGAATTATCGAACACGACGGAATTCGCCTTGTCGCCAATCAGGCTTCCCAGCAAATCGTAATCGCTTACATCTGCAAGGAACCGCGAAGACACATAGTAAGGCTTAAGTTCGACGCCGAGAGCATCGGCAACTGCCTTGTAAATCTGGTTCCAAGTGAGAGTTTCGTCGCTTGTAATCTGAAACGATTCGCCGATGGCATGCACGTTGCCCATCAGGCCCACAAAGCCACGGGCAAAGTCGGTATTGAAGGTCATCGTCCAAAGGCTCGTGCCGTCGCCATGGATTATCACGGGTTTACCTTCGAGCATACGCTTCGCGATTTGCCAGCTACCGTTCTTGCCGTGAACACCCAACGGAATGTGGCGTTCATCGTAGGTATGACTCGGGCGCACGATCGTAATCGGGAACCCTTCTTCGCGGTACTTGCGCATCAGGAATTCCTCCCCCGCAATCTTGTTGCGGGAGTATTCCCAGTACGGGTTCGCAAGAGGCGTGCCCTCGGTAATGCGGTAGTCCGAAAGCGGCTTCTGATAGGCGCTCGCGGAACTGATGTACATAAACTGCTTTGTACGGCCCTTAAACAGACGGTAGTCGCGTTCAAGCGCACTCGGGTGAAATACGATGAAGTCGCAGACGACATCGAACTGCATGCCCTTGATTTTTTCAGCAACGAGAGCCTCGTCGTTGATATCTGCCTGAATGATTTCGACACCTGCGGGGATGTCTTCTGCGGGGCGGTTCCCGCGATTGAGCAGGTAAAGCTTCCAGCCCTGAAAAGCAGCAAGACGCGTAATCGCCATGCTGATGGTTCCTGTACCGCCGATAAAGAGAGCAATCATAAAGAAGTGGTTAGTGGTTGGTGATTAGTGGTTAGGGTCGAACTTCACACTACACATTTCTTACACCGTTGCGTGGGCCGCGATGGTGTAAATCGCGGTCACATCCTTCGCCTTGAGCGGAACAAAGCCCCAGCCGTCACCCGGATTCAGCTTTTCAACCAGCTTCGGGATATCTTCTTCTTTCGCGCCGAGTTCAGCAAAGTTAATCGGCATACCGATAGAATGCAGGAACTTACGGAACGCCTTGATGCCTTCGAGGGCGGTCGCCTTCGGATTCTCGAAATTCATCTGGCAGCCGAATACGCGCGTCGCCATCTGCGCAAAACGCATCACGTTATGATCTACAACGTATTCCATCCACGCAGGCATAATCACCGCAAGCCCCGCGCCATGGGCGCAGTCATAAAGTCCCGAGAGTTCATGTTCAATGGCGTGGCTATTCCAATCCTGACTGCGCCCGCAGCCCACAATATCATTGTGGGCAACCGTCCCCGCCCACATGATGTTGGCGCGAACCTGATAATTGGTCGGGTCGGCAATGGCGCGCGGACCTTCCTTGAGCATGGCCAAGAGCAGGCCTTCACAAAGACGGTCTGTGGTTTCGACTTCGAGCGTATTCGTGAAATAGCGTTCGAAAATGTGGGCAATAATGTCGGTAATGCCGCAAGCCGTCTGGTAAGCCGGCAACGTGCAAAGGAGCGCCGGATTCTGCACCGCAAACTTCGGGCGAATCACGTCAGAACCGATATCGCGCTTGAGCATTCCCTCTTCCTTGGTCACCACAGAAGCGCCACTGCCTTCGGAGCCCGCAGCGGCAATCGTCTGCACCACGCCAATCGGGAGCGCCTTCGTGACCGGCAACTTTTTCGCATAAAAATCCCAGAAGTCGCCATCGTAAAGGCTACCCACGGCAATGCCCTTGGAGCTATCAATCGTAGAGCCGCCACCGACGGCCAAGATAAAGTCTACCCCATTGGCGCGCACCATTTCGATGCCCTTGTAGATGAGCGTATCGCGCGGATTCGGTTTCACGCCACCGAGTTCTACATGGGCAATTCCAGTGGCATCAAGCGATGCCTTCACGCGGTCAATCAAGCCCGAACGTACCGCAGAGCCCCCACCGTAATGAATCAGCACCTTGGTGCCGCCATACTTTTTAACGAGTTCACCGCATTCATTTTCGCGGTCCTTGCCGAATACGAATTCCGTGGGGCTGTAGAAGTTGAAATTATCCATGTTCCATCCTTTTTTATGTTTTCTCTAAAAATACACAAAAATCCTGCCCGAAAGCAGAATTTTATCTTGAAATTTGTTCACAAGAGAAAACAGGACAACGAAGATTTCTCTCGGGATTCAGGGATATTACTTGATGATCATTTTCTGCGAGAAACGCAGATCATTTCCAGAGACTTTCAGCAAATAGACACCCCAAGTCCCACGTTTTCTGGTATTCAATCTGGGCATCGTCACCACCTTCCTCTCCGATTGTGCAGCCGTGTTCACAAACGGACTAACATCGTTACCTTGCCAATACGGATAATAGTGCGTCTGGAAGAAGTCGAGCGTACGAAACCACTCCGCCGAACATCGCGGCAGAAAGTAACATCCTAAAAGTATTTCTCATGAGTTTTCCCTTTTTTTAACAACCTTAGGACACAAAATAAATTTTTTTCTTCAAAATCTTTATTTGGTAGCAAAAAAGCAGGATTTTTATTTGTTTAAGCCTCAAATACACCTGCCAAAAACAACCCAGATGCCCAAGTTCAACTTGGACGGGATAAACCGAAGTCTTTATCAAAACCATTTCACAAGCTATATTTGTAGAAAACGCCATAAATCAAAATGAAACGCCGTCGAAAAAAACACGTTCCCATGAACCGCTCGCAGATGATGCAATCGGTCCATTCCGAAGATACGAAGCCAGAAATTTTGGTACGTAGGGCGCTATTTCATGCAGGCTTTCGTTACAAACTCCATCGTCACGATTTACCAGGTTCACCAGATCTTTTCGTTCTCAAGTACGGAGTGGCCATTTTCGTGAACGGATGTTTTTGGCACCAGCATGGTTGCAAGTTAACAAGCCGTCCGAAAAGCAACCCAGATTTTTGGGACAACAAATTCACAAACAACACTGTTCGCGACATCAAAACAAGCTGGAAACTTTCATTGCAAGGATATAGAGTCGCCACCGTGTGGGAATGTTCCATCAAGAACGATTTTGAACACACATTGGAGCGGCTAAAAATGTTCATCACAAGCGACGATGAAACAATCGAAATTTAAATTTGTATTCACACGCCCACTCGCTCCAATTTTGACACTGGAAATTACGTGCGACATCAATGCGAAAAGAAGGAAAATACATACCCACAATCATATTGGATACAGATATCGGTTCTTCTACCGGTTTCGTGACGACACTTGCAAACCTGCTGAATTCAAAAGCCGATGACTATTCCAACCTTTCGGGCGTGGAACTCGTGAAAGCGAAGGTCAAGACCCTCTATGTGATGGGCGGTGTATTCGGGGATGCCGTGGAACCGGACTACAACTTTACGCAGGCAATCGATTTTAGTCTTGACTTCTTCAAACTTTGGCCTGTCGAAGTCCCCCGCGTATTCTCCCCTGACGAGGTCGGCGATGGCATTGAGTACGTCCCAGAACAAGTTATCGAAGACATCTCGTGGACGGACACGCACCCCATCAAGCAAATTTACATGAACAACGAATGCCATACGGGGCAGAAGATGTGGGATGTCATGGCGGTGCTGAACGCCGTACAGGGGGATTCGCTGTTCCAGTTTTCGGACAACGGACGCGTGAGTATTGACGAGAATGGCATTACGACCTTCACCAAAGATACGAAGGGCAATGACCGCTATCAGCGCCCCAACGATACCGAATGGAACAACCGTATTTTACAAGAAATCCGCAAGGAAACTAAAGAGCACTAGCGAAGAAATACTAAACCAGCTAGATTTTTCTGTACTTTAAGAGTTTGTGAACTCATTTTGGGATTCACAAACTTTTTTATTTTCGAACACTCAAAGTTCATAGTCTCTTTGTATTTCTAGCGATTTGATAGCATGAACGCCAATCACATAATCCAAATCAATCGCAAGGTCTACCGAAACAGAAATCTTCCCATCTAATATTCCGCGAATTTTTCTAGTAGAACAGCCCATTCGCATAGCCATATCGCGTACACTCATATCCATATCAGCCATCCTTTCTTTCAGGAATTCGCCCAGCGACATCTTTCTACCGATCAATTCTTTTTCACAATTAGAAACCATACTTTAACAACCTCCATTTCGATTCATTTTGCAAATGTCCAACAACTTGCTGAACATTCTTAATCTAATTCTGACATACTCAAAAAGTCAAGCCCATTCACTATGCGCAAAAAAAGGCCTAAAACGAGCTTGCTCGGAGGTTTTTACAGCAGATTATTTTTCCAAGTCCGCAAAATTTCACAGAAAACGCAGTTTTCAAATTGCATAACAACGATATAAGCTATTATGTAAAAAAAACACAAAACGAATATGTTAAAAATCCAACCTACTAAAAGTTTCGTAATGGTCTGCTGTATAATAGATAACGCAATCTGATTGATAAACTAGGCGTTTCGTACCACGATTCTTCGCAGAATAATCAACATCCGCTTCGCGATAATCTCCTTCGGGCAACGTGGAGTGGTAATTGTCTGGATTATTCGCATAGTTGTTGAACGTATCGCCGCCAATCATCACACCGATTGTTGTCCACGGATTAAAATTCCACTTCGAGAAAGTGTTCCCTGTTTTAGATTCGTACAAGGACTGCCCCTCATTTTTGCCGACATAGTTGCTCGGCAATTTATCAAACTTGCAGAGGTATGCGGCCACAGAATCCTTCGTGGTATACAAACCGGATTCTTCCACCGCTTCGTAAATCGATTTTGTTGCAACGCTAGAGGAAGAAGTCGTTTTTTCGCTATCGGAAGATATCCATTCAATTTCATCGGAATCATCGCTAGAAACCGTCGGTGTAGAACACGCAACGAGGAATGCGGAGTACAAGAAAACAAAAAAACAAGGAATATTCTTAAGTTTTTTCATAGCGTAAATATAAAATATCCTCACCCTTCCAGCCGTTTTTTCCGTTCTTCCCAGTCAGGCATGAATGTCGCCAGTTGCTGGTAGAACTTTTTGGAATGATTTGGGTAAAGGAAATGCGTAAATTCGTGCGTGACCACGTATTCGATGCACGACACTGGCATGGCGATTAGTGCCGTATTGAATGTCATGAATCCCTTTTTCGGGGAACAGGAACCCCAGCGAGAAACCATTTCGCGAAGCTGGATTTCTGGGAACGCGACGCCATATTTTTTTACTTGTGGATAAACCTTCTTGCAAATTGCCGTTATTTCGTCTTTACATTTTTTGCGGAGCCATGTTTCGAGCACACGCTTTTTTAAATCGGCATCTTGCACGTCTTTAACATATAAAGTTACATAACTTTCGTCTGATTCTACTTTACTGCGCGATGCATTCTTTATTTTGAGACGCAAGTTGCGGCCCAAGAACTTGACCGTTTCGCCATTAACAAAGTTGTTCTCTGAATCAGCTTCACGGTTTTTGTCCTTGAACTTTTTGAGTGCACGCAATATGTACGCCGATTTTTCCACAACGAATGCGTCAACCATCTTCGCTGCCACATCTTTGGGTGCCGACACATACACGCTTTGGTCGGCACGGATACGCAGATTAATATTCTTGACAGGCTTTCGCTCAAGCGTATAACTTATCGCGATGCCATCGGCCTCAACGGTACGGAGCATCAGAATCTCCTCATGGCGACATTCAGCACGCTTTCCGTGATTTTGTCGATGTCGTCAAAATCAACTGCAACACCCTTGTCGTTTTCTAGTTCATAGAACAGGTCGTCGATATCCTGGCGAATACGGTTGTGGATGTCGATATTCGTCTTCCAGTCAACGGTATCGTGCGTCCGCACTATCTGCGTTATCTTCTGCGAAATAGTCGCGATGGTTTCAGAATCCATATTGTATTTTTCAGAAAGTACGGGCATGGTAACGCCATAAAATGCCTGCGCATCCAAATCTCCGGCAATCTTTTCGGGGAATTTCTGTTTGGTGTCGCCTCTTCGGAAATCTCCCAGCACTTCAAACATCTGCTTGAGGTATTCCTTTTCCGAAAGAATTCGATTCTTGAATTCTTCCAAGACTGCGTTGATTCTCTTGGAGAAGCTATCGTAAAAGGCAGGGTCTTCATCACGGTTCAGCTTTATGCGTTTTGTAAGGTGCGATACAATCGCATCGGCCTTAGACCTGTCCGACGGCAATTTTTCAACAACCTTGTCAAAATCGCCGATGTTCATGATATCTATCGGTTCGTAAATCTGCTGTACATCCTTCACGGACATATAAGTATCTAGCAGGTTTCGCATTTGCGGTTCGTATTCCGAATTATCGAGCGCATCGGCATAGCGGATTTTCACGCTGCGGCGAATCTTCGAGAAAAATACGAAGGTATCTCGGAACATTTCGATTTCTCTGCGTTCGAACGCGGCAAAAGCCTTCACGGAGTTCATCACCATCGTAAAAGCGCGGCCAAATGCGCAGAGTGCATCGTAAAATTTGGCACGGACTTCTGTATCCGCCAAAAAGATTTCAATCTCTTCCGTATCTTTCCTGTTCTTGACAGATGCAAAAATATCCCACAACTGCGAGTATGTTTCGCGGAGGCGTGCCACGCAAGCCATGACATCGACAACGACACCCTTGATGTCTGCCGAATCGTAATTTTCAAGTCCGGCACCGCTATACACTTCCATGGCGGCGTCCAACTTGCTAATTAGGCCTCGATAATCTACAATGAGGCCGAAATCCTTGCCTTCGTAAAGGCGGTTTGTGCGTGCAATCGCCTGTAGCAGCCCATGATCCTTAAGTTCCTTGTCTATGTAAAGGACCTGCGTTCTCGGGGCGTCATAACCCGTAAGCAACTTGCTGCAGACAATCAAGATGTCAATTTCGCCATCGTAGAACTGGCTTTTCAGCGTATCTTCGTAGTCGTCGGCATCGTCATACTGCTTCATCATCTTGTTCCAGAAGCTTACGACAAGGTCATCGGAACTTTCGTCAACATCATCATGACCTTCGCGCATATCCGGGGCCGAAATCACCACCTCAGTCCTGATGTCGCAAAGGGTATCGAAAATTTGCTTGTAGCGCACGGCATCGCGTTTGAAATTACACGCCAGCATCGCCTTGAATCCCGATTCCTTGAAACCGTCCATAAAATGCTGGTAAATATCTATTGCCACACGCCGAATACGCGAATCGCTAGATGTAAGTTTCTGGATGCTGCTCCATTTTGCTTTCAGTTCTGCAATCTGCGATTTGTTCAGCTTTTTCGTCACCATCTTGAACCACAAATCGATATTTTCTTCATCGACTATCTGGTCCACAAAGCGGCCTTCATAAATCAGCGGTACAATCGCCTTGTCTTCTACACCATCCTTAATCGTGTATTTGTGAATCAGCTTGCCGAACTTATGCAAGGTGTTCTTTTCGTTTTTCAGAAGTGGCGTGCCGGTAAAGCCGATGTAGCAGGCGTTCGGGAATACCGTTCGCATCTTGGTCGCGAGCGAACCGTAGTTCGAACGGTGGCTTTCATCGACAAGGACAAAAATATCCCTGGAATTGTTCTTGACACCCTGATTATCTACCGTATTGAACTTGTTGATAATCGAAGTGATAACATCAGCCTTGCCCTCGTTAATCAAGTCGCAAAGGTTCTTGCCACTTGTAGCACGGGCCGGCGTCAGGCGCGTGTGCGCAAACGTCTTTGCAATCTGCTTGTCAAGTTCCTTACGGTCGGTCACGACAATCACTTTGGGACTTACCGAACTCAGTTCTTCAAGAATATATTTGGAAACCATCACCATGGTAAGCGACTTGCCCGAGCCTTGCGTATGCCAGATGACGCCACTCTGACGGTTGCCTGCCGGGTCATTTTCGGCAATGGTCTTCATAATCGCCTCTACCGCAAAGAACTGCTGGTATCGGCAAATCTTCTTTACGTTGGCATCGTAAATGACAAAATACTTCGCGAACTTGCGCAAGCGTTCTTTTTCGAACAGCGAAATCAACGTCTTGTCTTGTTCCGTCGGGACACGCCCCGCAACAATCTGATCGACTAGGTTCGTTTGCCATTCCGTGTCCTGCTCACGCCATATATTCCAGAATTTTTTCCCAGTGCCCACAGTCGCGTACTTGACCGCATTCTTGTTTGTCGCGACAACCATCTGCACGTATTTGAACAGCTGCGGAATATACTCCGCTTTTTGGTTGCGGATATTCTGCTCAACACCCTTTTCTTCAGAAATATCGGGAGCCTTGCACTCGATAACGGCAAAAGGAATTCCGTTCACGAACACAACAATATCGGGGCGGGCATTTTTCTGTTTGTCCCAACTGTCGCAAGAGAATTCCTCCGTCACATGGAAAACGTTGTTTTCGAAATTGTCCCAGTCAATATAATTCAGGTTGAAACTTTTCGTTGTCCCATCCACCAATTTTTCCTGATAACTCTTGCCGAGCATCAGCGCATCGTAAATGCGTTCGCTCGTTTTTACCAGGCCCTCGGTCAATGGCACATCGAGTTCTGCGATAGCCCTTTCGATATTTTCGGCGGAGAACTTGTAAACAATACTGTTGTATTCAAACTGGTTTATTTTCTGGAGCTGCTTGCGGAGGATATCCTTGAGCAATACATTGTATTGCGTGCCACGCTCCTGGGCAGCATCTTCGGGCGAAATGTAGGTATAGCCAAGTTTCGCCAGCACTTCGATGGCGGGGTACTTGCTCGCATTATCTTCGAGCATTAAGTCCGATTGATTTGTAAAACTCATAAACCTCGTTCCTTTTAACCTAATGTGCCATTTAATGTGCCAAAATAATCTGCCATTTTATCCGCCAAATAATTCGCCATTTTTATCACCTTTGTGATCCTAAAAAAAACAGTATGTCAAACCGGTCTCATTTTTTTTGCCCTGACGTATAATTTTTCGCAATTCTTTTTCATCCATATCAGCTCTATCCTTTTTTATTTTAAATCGCAAACGTATTTTCAACTATTAAGTTTTTCTTAATAGTTGCCGCGAGCACTCGGTTTGAACTATCCGGAAATTCCGGATAGTTGAATTTTCTGGCAATTTCCCATCGCTGGCAGTTATTAAGTATTTCTTAATAACTGAATACTCCGCAGCCGAACTGCGAATGGAAATTGGGGTTATCTTTCGGGACTTCGACATAAAATCAACCTTTTATCTTGATAATACCGTTTTTAGCATTTAGAGATGTTACAACCTTTTTTCCTGTTTTCTTTTCAAGCTGAACCCTTGCGTTTTTTGCAATTTGCCCACCTTCCTTTGCGATTCGTTTATGTTCGTCCATATTTTCGGGATTTCTACTTTTAGATATTTCTGTAGTGGACAGTTCGGCCAACATATTTATAACAAGTTCTTTGTTAGTCATATTGTCTCGCAAATTTTCTTTTTTTAGGCCCTTAAATTTGCGATATTCTTTTGCTGTTTTATTTGCCCATGTTTTATAAATGATATCGGTCAAAGTGGCATACTGAAAATTTTGAGACACACCACCACGTTTCCATTCGTCGGTCAAATCTTTTCTAATTTCTATGGATTTTAACCGCTGATTAATCCAATTGTCTGAATACCCCAAGCGTTTATAGTCCGCCAAAGCCTGCTTTATTGAAAGCTCGGGATCTTGCATTTGATCAATTCGCTCTTTTCCGATTTGAGCAAGCCACTGTTTGAATGGTTCTGCCTTAGGAGACGGAATAGACTGAATAATCCTTAATATACCTTTTGTATCAGCACAATTAAGCTTTTGAATTCCTCCAGCCGTTGGCACAGAAAGGGGGGTGACAATTTGTCCCCACCCTTTACCCAGTTCTTCATCACGTTTACGCATTTTCTTGATGTAGTCAGTCGGATTGGAACTTTCTGTTAATGTGGCTACTACATCAACAACAACAAAGAAGTATTCTTCAATTTGTTCATCCCAAATTGTTCGTATTTGGCTTGATTCAAAGAGTTTTATCTGCTGTATATCTTTATTGTTCATATCGCACCTCTTTATGGTCACAATTTGTGACCTTAGACATTATTTTGCCACAAAAAGCTCCAAACTCTGTGGAACACCTGCAAAATACTTACTTCTAAGAATTTCCAACAAATCAGGATTTTCATCCAGCATTTTAAACACTCGATTTCTATAGTCTTTCTCAATATCAGTCGTAAGAATTGCCACTAAGCCTTTATTGTTGAATCTTTTTACGCCCTCCGCAAAGTCTTTAGTCTCTACAATCTGTCGCAAACATGTTTTTCTTTCTTCGACAAAAGCATCTACATTTTCAAGCATTTTATCAGCCAAGTCTTTTACGCTATTCTTTAAAGTTGCTAAATCTTTAGAATTTTTCAACATGTTTTCTTTGAAACGGTTATTTATCATTTGCACAGTGTATTCAGCACATTGGCAATCTATATGCCTTTGCAATTCTACAAATAATTTTTCTTTAGCCTTTTCAAGAGCATCTTGATCCGCATGGAAATATTCAACAGCTCGATTCAGCACATCTTCATCGCATAGAACATTTTCAATTTCCTGGACATCTAAAGAGTATATGGAGATTTCTTTCCATGCATTCTTCTGATCTTGCTTATGGAAATCACCATCAATAATGCCTATAGCCCTATTGCCATGTACTTCATAAGAATTATTGAACGCTCTTGTATAATTTATAACCTGAAGATGCCCCTCAACAGGAATTACTGTGTAATTCGGGAAAAGCCTTGTATACAGTTTATAATCTAAACTAGCCTTCGTTCCTTCACAAAAGAGAATTGGTTTACGGCTTCCGAGAAGCCCCATATATAAAATTTCAGGCAAATCTTTATTTGTTGGAAGCGGTTCCATTTCCCATCTATCGGGGGCAATGAATTTTTTCATCCATATTTTTTTAACATTGTTACGTGAAACGGCAAACTCAAGATTATGCGTTAGATAAATAAACTGGCAATCAGGTCTTGCATGTTCCAGCACATCCCACAATTTCGTCACCAAAGCCAAGTGCAAATGATTTTCCGGTTCATCAACAATGATATAACTGTTTTCTTTTGCCAATAGAATATGAGCTATGTAATAAAAGACAGCTTTTTCTCCATCACTTAAAAACATAAATGGATATTTGGAGCCTTCGGCTGTCACAACCCGAATATCACCTTTTATCGCTTCTAATTTGCGATGAACAAGTATTTCATCCCAAAGTTTGATCACCTTTTCAAGTGTTGATTCCTTTCGAAAATCAACTTTGCCTTCATAATAGTCATTTGCCAATTCATTCTTTTCTTCAAAAAGGGCTCGAACAACAGTAATTAAATCCTCTCCAATTTGATTATTATGTGGTTCACCCTTATATAATTTGTCTTGTGCTTGATAATTCCATAGCTCTTGGCGATATTTATTGCCCAAAGACATTGTTTCAACAGGTTTAAAAGAAAATACTTTTTGCGAAGCGATAACAACAACATTCCCTCCAAGAATTTCACGTGTTCTTCGAGAAAAGGAACTTTTCCCCGAACCATTCGCACCAACAATGACAACATTGTTTTTTAGGGACTTAAAAAGCGTAAAATTTTTCAGATGATCAAAGGCTTTTTCTAAATCATTATTTTCATACCTTAAACTTTCGTCTCTCAATCGAAGGGTCATATTCACAAAATCATGCTGGAAAATTTCAACATCCAAGGCTTTGCGAAAAAGATCAGCATCATAGAAATTGATGACTAATGAAGATAACGAATATAATTTTATTGTGTAAAATAATAAATCCAAATAACTCTTAGACCAATCGCAAGAATTGTCAATCTGAGATACATAAAATTTTATGCTATCATAAGAGTTACATATATTTTGCAGTCGACGAATTAGATTTTCCAATTCTTCGTCGCAATTTTGAAAATCCGGTCGGATTCTTTTTATCCATTCGATGATTGTGTTTTTATTTGGCACAAAAATAACATTGAGCCAACTATCTATTGTATCGCGATACCCCTTTTGCTCTCTCGCATAATCTTTTATTTGTCTAATTAAGCCTTCATTCGCCATAACATTCCCTCCTTATTTCACTCGCCATTGACCGGTGAGGAGTTTTTGCATTAAGCCTTGTTTCTGCTTTTTGTAGTTTTCGAGTTGCTGTTTGAGAAGAGAAATTTCTTCATCAAGCGATTTAAAATAGACTGCATATTTCTTTTGCTCTTCAAGACTAGGACAAAGAATGCTTTTTAGCATTAACGCAGAGAAATGTCTTTTATACCCTTCCGGAATAACAGGATTCGCTTTTATTGCATAATATATATAAGTGGGATCATAACCATCTTTCGCAGATAATATTTTTATTCCGTCCGCACCTTGCGCAAACGGCATATGCACTATTTTCAACGCACAAGTGTGGTCTCCAAAAATTATTAAAGGGCTGTTTATTTTCAGCACGCTAGATTCATCATTTGTCCACCCTGCAATTAAATCCTTAGATTGGTCAACTATTGGATATTTACCACTATTCAAATAAGAATCTTGATGGATTTTAGATGGCGGCGTTACGCTCTTTAATATTTCTGTCAAAGGGATTTCTTTCCATTTTAACGCAATCCCTTTTCCAAGTAAGTTCTGTCTTAAAACGATGTTAAGCTCATTTTCCTTCGCATCGATGAATTTTTCCATTTTTTCAATGGCGGAGTCCCAGACCGAAAGCGTCGCCGCAATCTTCTTCTGCTCTTCTAGCGGGGGCAAAAGGAAACTAAATGATGCTATTTGCTGGAAATTCAAGCCTTGTCTTCCGCCGCCAACTGATAATAATTCTATTTGTTTTTGAACATCTTTTGACAAAATAAGATTACATACATAACAAGCGTCAGCGCATTCTTTCAACCTTATTATGCAAACATGCTGATTCACATTTGCCGTTTTCACTGTTGCAGGGACAACACAAGAACGACCAATAGATGCACCTGTAATATTCAATAAAATGTCGTTTGGATGAACCCATGTCCCTTTCATTTTACTATGCTGTTCATCTGAAATAAAGGCTACATCATTTAAATCAAGAAAACCGTTTAAAACATTCTGGCTTCTAATAATGGGAATACCTGCGTCAAGATAAACTTCTCTTCCGCCTTTCGGAGTAGAGCCACTACCTATCTTATTGCAGATTTCACCTAACTTTATTTTTTTCCATCCATTAGGCAAACTCATTTGAACATTTTCCTTACATTCTTTTGAAACTCTTTGATTTTATCGCCCATAATTTCTTTCGCAATTTTCTCGCCTTCTTTACGAGCTAAAGACCGTAAAGAAGTATAATCGTTGCTTTGACCGCAATTTGCACATTTGATTTGCTCGTCTGGTTTCGGTTCATATCCTTCATAGGGCACATCGAAGCTAGTCGATTTGCAAAAAATACACTTTAATGGAATAGTTCTTTTCTCTTCCATACCGCCTCACAACAGACTAGTTAAAGCTCCGCCTGCAGTCCCTAAAATAGTATTGACAAGAGGATGTTCAATAAACTTCTTCATAAGACTTTTGGCATCGCTCTTTTCTTGTGCAGTCGCACTTGACTTATCTATCTGTTCAAGCAAGTAGTTAAATGCATTGGAAACGTTTTGAACATTATTATTTCCTACTTGAACATTCGCATTATTTCCGTTGATGACTATGGAGTGTCCTGTTTCGCCATCGTTTTTTCGAAGCATGCAAGACCTAGCACGAGCACGACCTTCTTCGGTTAGGCGATACCCATTATTACGATTTAATGCAAATTTTTCAATCAAACCAAGAGCTACACTCTTATTGATCGCTACATTCACTTGCTCTTGCGTCAAATTTAATTCCTGACAGGTAGATTCGCCATAATAAAACACTCGATTTTTTAATGACGGGACGCCATCTTTTTCAAGAGAACACTCCATACCAACAACAAGTTTATCGACCCATTCTTCGGATTCGTTAACTGTCATTTGTTCTTCTCCTCATCTTTTACTGTTTGGCGATTATTGAGTTCATGAGTAAATTTTGCAGATTCTAAATTATTCATAATAGACGTTTTTCGCATCGCTTCTTCATCTTTCAAAATATCGCTATACCCAACAGGGAAATATGGGCGTTTGATATCTTCCCAACACAATTTTTTTAGGCCTAAAGATTTTGCCATCTCTTCTAGCAATCTTAAATGTTTGTCTTGTATATTCGGGTTCATCTCTTTAGGTTTATCAGTTTCATTTAAGAAATCCTTATAAGCCCTTCTTACATTTTCGTCGTTATAAAATACGACATCAATAGAATTTAATGTGTGAACATTTTCCTTAAAATGAAGAACACCAGGAATTCTATATATCATCAGCGTTTCAAAAGCCTTCATCTTTCGATTATACGCTTCTGTTTTCTTTTGCCACCAAAGCGTAACAATCGTAGCAATCAAGCCAGATACTAAAGCGGAAACAATGACAAGAATCATTTCATCCATTATTTGCACCTCCATTTTTTATTTGTCTATTTCCCATCTCCGCCCCCAAATAAGTCTAGCGTTTCCGAATCTTTTTTCTTTTTCTTCGCACTGTACTTCGCTTGCTTTTCAGAAACATGCTGCAATGCGGGCACAGTCTTGGACAGCTCAATGATATTGTCCTCTATTTTTATGGGGATGCATCCTTTTTCTATAAGTGCTTTGTTAGCGTTTTTTTCGTCTGCACCGGGCTCGCGGATAAAAATCTTCCTACCGCGTTTCAGACCTTCCATAACGCCAGACCAAGTGCCGCCACCATTGTTCGATTCAGCGACATAAATTTCATCGGCCATGCCGTAAATCAGTGTGTTTCTATCCATCGCCAACCAAGTGGACCAAGGCATTTTCGGGGCATACGCACTTACCACCAAGACCTTGCCCTCCACAATTTGCTTGTAATATTGCTTGAAACCTGTCGAGAAAGTCAATATTCCTTGCGGCAATACGATTATGCTAGAGCCTTCCGCTTTGACAGCAGCATCCAATGCTTCGCGATCGACACCCTTGGCAAAGCCGCTTACAACAACCTTGCCTTCTTCGGCAACTTTTTTTGAAATTTTTTGAGTGAAGTCAATTGAAATTTCACTGGCTGCGCGGGCACCGACAACGGCTGCTGTCGGCTGGTTCAACAGAGCGATGTTCCCCTTTGCATAAAGCAATACAGGGCAACCGTTCATTTTCAGGTTCTTCTTAAGTGTCTGCGGGAATTCTGGCGACATGGAAGGAATTAGCGAATACCCCTGATTGATTAGGTTTTCTGCCATAAAGGCGTTATTGGGCAGCTGTTCTTTTGCTCTCGAAAGGGCGTCAATATCCTTGATATCAAGACCGAGTTCGGAATTCCACTCAGATTCGTTCAGAGCAAAAAAGTCAACAACCGTCTTTTTTTGCTTATGGCACCAGCTGAGTATATTGTTTTTTACCGCCGTCTTGATTGCGGCATGGGCAAGGGCCATCCAGTAGGCATATTCGTTCAGGTTGTTCATAAATCGCCTCCAACGGTTTTAGCGATAACTACCGGGGTTATGGTTGCAGCACCTTTTTCTTTCAACATTTTTGCAATCTCGTTCAATGTCGCACCACTATCATAGATATCATCTAGCAAAAGAACGCTTTTCCCTTCGAGTATTTCGGGCGAATCGAAGTCGAACGCGTCTTCCACATTTTTTCTTTTCAAAATAGCATTCTGGGGAATCTTCTGTGCCGTTGTCTGTCTCATCTTTTTAAGATTATGGCATACGGGAACGCCCAACAAATCACCAACTTTTATGGCAAAGTTCTTGACTAGGTCTCCCGATTCCGTCGGTGGCACATAAAGCAGCATATCTATCTTGTTGTTCATCATCTTCTTTTGGATCATTCGTGCCATTCGCCGAACGATATCATCCGGGAAATCTCCCGCACCTTCGTATTTGCAATTATGCACCATCTGGCCTATTTCGCCATCTTCTAGGGAATAATTAGCCAACGCAAATCCAAGCTCAAGTTTGGAGGATTTCTTCTTTGCTATTTCTGGGAAATAGTCTTGCTTGAAATCGCGTATTTTGAGCCATGTCGCTTCAGAATAGCGCTTGGGCATATAATCTGCCAGATTAGTATTATCGCAATTTTCAGAAGATACTGTTATCGTGTCGCCGAGATACCTGCGGAGATAATCCATTCGAGAGCCAGTTGTTTCAATATAGCCCATCATAGCATCCAAGTCGATCATCTTGGATTGACGAAGTTCCTCAAAAGATTTTGTATCAAGTTCGGGAGCGTCAAACCGATATTCGTATTTACCTTTTTCATTGCGCACAGCGATCTTCTGTTCGAGTAAATCAGCAAGAATGGTCCTTACGGGTGTCTGCTTCATATTCAATTCGCGCATTACGTCCCGCTCGCCAAGGGGAGCATTTTTCAAGGCGTTTATAACGCGTCCGTAATCTGCCGTTTTGGGTTTTGCTCCGTTGATAAAATTGAGGGGCAACATTTTGTCGTAGGGGATTCCTTCTTTGTTCACATTTTCATTGTAGAACAGAATGATATCCGACGGTTTGCCATCACGACCGGCACGACCGATTTCTTGGTAATAATGAATTGGGGACTGCGGCATCTGCGTATGGATGATAAAGCGGATATCCGGCTTGTCTATGCCCATTCCCAAAGCATTCGTTGCGACAATAGCCTTCCAGCGGTTTTCTTTAAGCCCCTGTTCTATCCGAATCCTGTCTTCGCCCTCCAAAGAGGCGTTATACATTTCAGCATCTATTCCTACAAACTTCAACCAGTCCGCATATACTTGCGTGTTGACGCGAGTTCCCGTATAAATAAGGCCAGAACCATCGCAATGCTGCAAGTATTCTGCAATGCGGATTTTCTTTTCGTTTTCCGATTTGACTTTAACAACAAACAGGCGAAGATTCTCTCGCAGGAGGTTGCCGCGCAAGACAGTCATGTTCTTGCCGATTTGCTCCTGGATATCGTCCTGGACACGCTCCGTCGCTGTTGCAGTCACAGCCAACACAGGGACGTTTTCTGGCAAGATTCTAACAAGGTCAACAATACGTCGAAAATCCGGGCGAAAATCATGCCCCCATTGCGAAATGCAATGTGCCTCATCAACAACGACCATGGCCACCTTGATTTCACGGACGGTTTCTTGCCATGAGAGGTTGCCTTGGCGCTCCGGGGCGATATACAGAATCTTAATTTTCCCATTCTTCGCATCTTCAAGAATCTGCCCATTTTCTTCGGGAGTCTGGTTCGAGTTGATGCACTTAGCGACAATCCCTTTCTCATTGAGTGAATTCACTTGGTCACGCATCAAGGCAATCAATGGGGAAAAGACAATTGTGAGGCCATCAAGTTGTGTTGCAGGGAACTGGTAACAGAGAGACTTGCCAAAGCCAGTCTTTTGAATCATCAAGACGCGTTCATTATTTAAAATTTTTTCAATCGCCGCCCACTGTGCGTCGTGAAAATGGGCGAATCCAAAGATTTCCTTTAATTTTTGCTCAGCTTCTTGACGGTTCATAAACTTACTCCATTCCCTTCTATTGAATTATCAATTCTTTTCGTTTCCTATCAAAATCGGCTTCTGTAAATCAAGCGACAGAATAGTTTCTAGTTGATTCTCTGCTGTTTCACGCAGTTTTACGAGTCGCTCTGATTGCGCCATTCCTTCCTTTATCAAAATGGCATTGTAGCTTTCTAGGTTCGCCAAAACCAAAAGATGCGGGATATCGGCGTAATCCCTAATATTTCCTTTTTTGCCCGGATTATTAGTTCGCCATTCCTTGGCGGTTTCTCCAAAAAGAGCCACATTCAATAGATCAGCTTCATCGGCATAAACAAAACTCTTCTGCATCGGGGTCAACTGCGGCAAAATGAGTTTTCCCTTAATCGCGTCAGTATGAATCCTGTAGTTCAGCTTGGAAATTTCCCTATTCAGGTTCCAATTTAGGGACAGGCGGCTGCTTTCGTCCGATTTTAGGCGTCGATAATCCTTGACAATATACAGTTTGAATTCAGGAGATATCCACGATGCAAATTCCATAGCAATATCGCTATGCGCAAAAATACCGCCACCGTATCGACCAAACTTACAAACAATACCCTTAGCATTTGTTTGTTCAATCCACTTTGTAGGGGTCATAACAAATCGGTTTAAACCGGCGTCATTTTTAACCGTGTCGAAATGCACACGGTTAAAATCTGGATTATGGAGGCACTCCCATACAGCTAAAAATTCTATTGTATTTCGATTACGCATCCAGTTTTGGATGACAAAACGGGGATCATCTTCATTACGGTATTTTGCGATATCAGTCATTGAAATATACTCATTTTCAAAATCTGTGGTATAAATGCCAATATCAATCCCTAAGGCATGAATCGTTTCTTTTTTCATCTGAATCATCTTTTTTACTTTTACCATATTTCGCTCCTATCTCTGCCTTATTTTTTTAGCCGATGCAAAACGATCCTTATCCCCGCTTAATCTCCTTCAGTTTTTGGGCCATCTGCTTACGGACTTCGGCGAGTTCCTTTTCAAGACGGTCGATATCCTTCTGCACCGCGTCCACATCAATGGGAGCCTCCTCTTCGAAGGTATCTACGTAGCGCGGAATGTTCAGGTTGTAGTCGTTTTCCTTGATTTCATCGAGTGTCGCCACGTAACTGTACTTTTCTTCGCCGCCATAACTCCGGTCTTCAAGATACGTCTTGTAGGTTTCGATAATTTTTTCGACATCCTGTTCTCGGAGAGCATTCTGGTTCTTTCCCTTTTCGTAATGCTCGTCGCCGCTGGCATCGATGAACAACACGCGATTGCTGGCACCACGACTTTTGCGGAATACTAGAATGCACGCAGGAATACTCGTTCCATAGAACAGATTCGCCGGGAGTCCGATAACTGCATCCAGGAAGTTGAATTTTTCGATAATTGTCTGGCGGATTTTGCCTTCGCTTGCGCCACGGAACAGCACGCCATGCGGAAGCACAATGCCCATACGGCCCGTCGCGTCATCGAGGCTGTGGAGGAAATGCATCACGAAGGCGTAATCACCCTTGGACGTCGGCGGAACACCCCAATCAAAGCGCTTATACGGATCGAGATCGGCGGACATTTTCGCCTTCTTGTCGTTCTCAGATGCATCGCCCAAGAAGCCGCTGTCCCATTTGTCCAAGGAGAACGGCGGGTTCGCCACAATGCACTGGAATTTCATCAGCTGGTCGTTTTCGATGTTGCCCGGGTTCGAGAGCGTGTCACCCTGCCAAATCACGGCATCGTCAA
This sequence comes from uncultured Fibrobacter sp., assembly GCF_947166265.1. Lineage (NCBI taxonomy): Bacteria > Pseudomonadati > Fibrobacterota > Fibrobacteria > Fibrobacterales > Fibrobacteraceae > Fibrobacter > uncultured Fibrobacter sp. The sequence continues at coordinate 80,319 of NZ_CAMVDO010000005.1, forward strand.
CTCCGTGCAAGAACATGTTCATGCGGCAGAGAGCCCAAGTCTGCATGTTCTGTTCCTGGCCGTAAATACGAGCCTTGCGGTTCTTGATTTGCGCAAATGCCTTGAGCAGCAAGCCGCCGCTTCCGCAGGTGCCGTCGTAAATGCGGTCGTTTTCCTTGGGCCTCACCAAGCGCGCGACAAGTTCAGACACCTTGTTCGGGGTGTAAAATTCGCCGCCCTTCTTGCCCGCATCCGATGCAAAGTTTGCAATCATGTATTCGTAGGCATCGCCGATAATATCGGCATTGTCCAACTGCGACGGACGCAAGTCAAGATCCTTGAAATCTTCCAGCAGGTTCTTGAGGGTCGCGTTCTTTTCCTTGGGCTCGCCAAAGTCAACCGTGGAGTTGAAGTCGATGGCGCGGAACACATCGTGCAGCTTGGCGCTGTTGTTGTTTTCGATTGCCGCCAACGCCACGTTGATTTTTTGGCCAATCTGGTTGTCGTTCCTCTTTTCGTAGAGGTAATCGAACGTGGAGGATTCATCCATCACAAAACGCTCGCGGTTCATGGCTCGTTCTACGCGTTGTTTGTCGCCCTTGTACTGCTTCTCGTATTTTTCGCGAGTTTCCTTATAGACATCACTCAGGTATTTCACGAAGAGCATGGACAAGATGTAGTCCTTGTAGCGGGAACTGTCGATTTTACCACGGAAGCTGTCGCATGCGTTCCAGAGGACTTTTTCGATGTTTTGTTTTGTCGTCATTGCTATTTTCCTTTATTTAAATTCTTGTACGCATTGGTCATTATCGCCATGTTCAACTCCGCTTTCGCCCTCGCGAGTTCCGAAAGCAGGGCCTGTTCCCGTTCCGAAAGCTTCAGAATCTCGCCGATTAACCGCTGCTTTTCGAGCGGGATGATGTCTATTTTCAAATCGTTGAAGAAACTGGAGTTGATTGTGCCAAAAGCGACTGAGCCGCTTACGTTCTGGTAGACTTGCTTCAATGTGGATTGCTGGCGCAAAATCCACAGCACATAAGCAGGATCCACCTTCGACTTGTCAACGCGAATGATAGCGAAATGCGACGGCACCACATAGCCGGTCGATTCGTTGCTGACCAAGGCCGCCGTGTAGGGGGCACTAAGACGAACCAGGATGTCGTCCTGCTGGGTCAAAAACTCCGGTTTCAGTTCATCATTAGCGGCGTAGGGTTCGGCAAGGCCCACATCCAAAACGCCAGGCTCCTTGATGCAGCGCAGACTGAGCAGGCGATATTCCCGAAAACCGCCGTTTTCGGGCCCTTTTGCCTGTTTTCGGGCTGTGACCAGCCCTGTTCTTATGTTCGAAACGTCTTTTAAAAACATTTTGCAATGGTCAATTTGTGATTTTACAATGGTAATATAAGTTATTTCAGTCGGAAATGCAATAGTTTTTAAAAGAAATTTTTTGTTATGGATGATTTGTGATTTATTTTGAGGTGGTTGTCGCGAAAGTCTAACGCGTTCCCCTGCCAATTTATAAATCACTCCAAGAACATTGCCATGTAGTACGGCAGGGTAACCATTTTGCCTGCAACACCGATGTTGTTTTCGGAGAGCTTGTAGCAAACTTTTGCATCGTAGTTGTCGTTACTCAGAACGGTCTTTGCCGACTTGGAGCGCCCCGTTGTCGCCTTGACTTCAATAATGGCGAGTTCGCCGCCGACATTTTCTACAAAGTCAATTTCTAGCCCGGATTCTTTGCGGAAGTAGAATAGTTTGCGACCTTGTTTAGAGAAACAATCTGCGATGATGTTCTCGTAGATGGCGCCTTTATAGAATCCCAAATCGCCGCTTAGAATCTTGGCCGCGGTGCCACGTTCCAGCATGGCGACAAACAGGCCGGAATCCTGCACATAAATCTTAAACGTATTCTCGATCTTGTAGCCTTCAAGGGGTTCTGCGATGTTGGTCAGGTTGTGGCAAATGTTGATTATGCCGCAGTCGTAGAGCCATTGGATTGCGGTTTGGTAATTTTCGGAACGACCCTTCTTTTCTAGTTGCGAATAGACAAACTTGTTGTTTTCCTTCGCAAGTTGGGCGGGAATCGAATCAAAAACGCGATTGATGCGGCCAAGAAGCGTGCGGTCGATTTCCTCGTTTTCGTTCTCGTCAAGGTGCTTGCCAAAGTCGTCCTTGTATTCTTCAAGAATGTCTTGCTGTTCCTGCCAAACGACGTTCATGTCGTTCGTCTCGACAAATCGAGAAACGACATAAGGGAGCCCGCCTACACAAAGGTATTCCTTGAAGTAGCGGAGCATGGCGTTGTGCGTCGCCTCGCTTACGGGTTCCTTTTTCGCGAAGCATTCCTTCAGGTAACTGATGACATTTTCGTCGATTCCCTTCGCCCACAGAAATTCCTCGAAATCCATGGGTTTCATATAAATTATTCTTTCAAAACCGGTTGGGACGCCTTTTCCCTTTTTACGGTTGTACCCCTTAATACCAAGCAGGGATCCAGTACAGATGACATCGTAGCGACCGTCTTCCATAAAAGGCTTGATGCTTGCGCGGGCGTTCGCACATTCCTGAATTTCATCGAAGATGATGACTGTCTTGTTTTCGACAAAATGCGCGTTGGGGAAAAGCGCCGAAAGGTCTATGGTAATCCTGCCCACGTTCAGGTCACTGTCAAAGACACGCTTTGCGTTTTCGTTTTCCTTAAAGTTGATATAGACGACGTTCTCGTAGTGGCTATGGGCGAATTCCAGGACGCTGGACGTTTTGCCAATTTGGCGCATTCCCTTGACGACCAGGGCCTTCTTTTTGCCCCCCGAGATCTTCCAATTTTCAAATTCTTTAAGGATTTTTCGCTTGAACATATCCCAAAACTACACTTTTCCGACCGAATTGTCAATACTTTACTGCACTTTTTCAACCGAATTAGTGTGTTATGAGCGCACTTTTTCGTATGAAAAAGTGTACTATCCATATATATGCCGGATTTCGTTGCGTGTTTTTGTGGTAAAAATTTCCGATTTTACGCCATTTTCTCCAATTTCAGTCAAATCTTCGGCTCCATCAAGAAATAATACCGAACGTCCTCTTTCTAGGAATTATTTTTGCATATTTTGCTGTTTTTCTTTAATTTCGCCCCCCCCCAAAAAAAAACTGAAATTTCAGCTATCCCATAAAGAACTAGAAAAGTTGAGGTGCAAAATTTTCACCTCAAGTTGGGGAGGACAACGGTATGCACCTTACGCCTTCACCTAGCAGGGCATTTTTTCGATGCACCTATCCAGGCTAAGCGTACCAAACAAAAAGAACTTTGCGTCGCCGAGAAAAGGGCGCGATATAGGGTGTAGAGTTTTATCGGGGGTTTTAGGGGCCGGGCCTCTAGGCGAAGGGGTGATGGAAGACCGCGTAGCGGGCTGCAATCAGGGGGATTCTTCCCCCTTTATGGAAGAAAAAAGGTGTCTTGGTTGCCACTGCGCACCCTATATTCTATCTTTGGCCTCACCGCCAGATGTCGTATTTCTGGGGAACCGGGCGAGAACCGCCCACAAAAAGGATTATTTATGTCTCAAATCGAACTCACCTTCCCCGATGGCTCCGTACGTTCCGTAGCATCGGGCACCACCGGCCTCGAAATTGCGAAGGGCATTTCCGAAGGTCTTGCACGCAAGGCGCTTGGCGTCAAACTCGGCGATAAGGTCCTCGACCTCACGCGCCCGCTCACCGAGAGCGGCACGATCAAGATTATCACGCCGAGCAACGACGACCCGGATGCTCTGATGCTCCTGCGTCACAGCTGCAGCCACGTGCTCGCCGAAGCCATCTGCGACCTGTTCCCGGGCACCAAGCTCGCCTACGGTCCGGCTATCGACAAGGGTTTCTACTACGATTTGATGACACCGACCCCGATCCAGCAGTCGGATTTCGAGCGCATCGAAAAGCGCATGAAGGAAATCATCAAGGAAGACCGTCCGTTTACCCGTTGCGAAGTCAGCGCCGCCGATGGCCTGAAGCGCACCGAAGGCGACAAGTACAAGACGGATAACGCGCAGCGCGCTCTCGCCCGCGAAGGTAGCGACGGCACTCTCAGCTTCTACGTGACTGGCGAACCGGGCAAGAACTTTGAAGACCTCTGTGCCGGCCCCCACGTGCCTTCTACTGGCAAGCTCAAGAATTTCAAGGTGCTCTCGATGTCGGGCGCCTACTGGCATGGCGACCAGAACAGCGACCAGCTGACCCGCGTGTACGGCACTTGCTTTGCTGACAAGGAAGGTCTCGAAACTTATTTGAAGTTCCTCGAAGAAGCCGAAAAGCGCGACCACCGCAAGATCGGCAAGGAAATGGACCTCTACCACATCGAAGACCATTCTCCGGGCATGGTGTTCTGGCACCCGAAGGGCACCAAGATGGTGAACGCCCTCAAGGACTACATCCGCGGCAAGATTGACCGTCGCGGCTACCTCGAAGTGATTACGCCGGAAATCGTGAACAAGACTTTGTGGATCAAGTCCGGCCACGCCGACAAGTACAACGAGAACATGTTCAAGACGCTGGCTGGCGACGTGGAAATGGCCGTGAAGCCGATGAACTGCCCCTGCCACATCCAGATTTTCAACACCGGGCTCCGCAGCTGGCGCGACCTGCCGATGCGCCTTGCCGAATTCGGTAAGTGCCACCGTTACGAACCTGCCGGTACCATGCACGGCCTGATGCGCGTGCGCGGCTTTGTGCAGGACGACGCCCACATCTTCTGTACCGAAGACCAGATTGCAAGCGAAGTGGCCGACTTCTGCGCCCTCGTCAAGGAAATCTACCACGACTTCGGTTTCGACGATATCGTGGTGAAGTTCTCCACCCGCCCGGAAAAGCGCGTGGGTTCCGACGAAATCTGGGACAAGGCTGAAGCCGCCCTCGCCGAAGCGACGAAGCTCGCCGGCCTCGACTACATCCTGAATCCGGGCGAAGGCGCCTTCTACGGCCCGAAGCTCGAATTCACGCTGAAGGACAGCCTCGGTCGTGACTGGCAGTGCGGTACCATCCAGGTGGACTTCAACCTCCCGCAGCGTCTGGGTGCCGAGTATGTCGGTAAGGACAACCAGAAGCACATTCCGGTGATGTTGCACCGTGCGGCCGTGGGTTCCATCGAACGCTTCCTCGGCATTTTGATCGAAGAATTCATGGGCGATTTCCCGCTGTGGCTCGCTCCGGTTCAGGCCCGCGTGCTCCCGATTTCCGAGAAGTTCGTGGACTACGCAAAGCAGGTCGAGAAGGAACTCGTGAACGCCGGCGTCCGCGTGGAAGTCGATGAGTCGAATGAGAAACTCGGCTACAAGATCCGTCAGTGCGAACTGCAGAAGATTCCTTACAAGATTATTGTAGGCGAAAAGGAACAGGCTGAAGGCGTTATCGCAGTCAACAAGAGAAAGGAAGGCGACAAGGGTCAAATGACTGTCGCAGACTTCCTCAAGATGACGGAAGACGACCGCAAGGTTGTTCGCTAATCGCCCAATATGTCATGCCGGACACCGTTCCGGCATCGCCTTTTAAATTTGAAACGCAGACCCGAGCCTGCGTTTTATTTTCTATTTCTTTATATATCGCATCAGCTTTGCGATTAGCACTTCATCAAAATTTCTTCGGCTATCAATAATTGTATGAATGACGACATCTTTTTCTCGAATTTCATACACAATACGATACAAGCCCTGAATGATTTCGTTCAAATCTTCTTTTGCGAATTATGAAACGACAACGTTGTAAAAATCATTTTCCGACATTGTACTTCCGCCTTAAATCCTGAAAAACCATCGTCGCCGGTTCTGTCCGTCCTGCCTGGACATCCTTTTCCGAAAGTTGAATGATTTTTAGAAGGCTGAAGGCTTTCTTCATGTCTTGGTATGTCTCGACATCAACAAGAACCGCCCGAGATTTTCCATCCTGGGTTATTACCATCGGTTCCCTGCGATCGTTCACAAAATTCATCACTTCGTCGATGTTGGAACTGACGTAAGAATCGGGCTTTATGCATTCGCACACATCAAGCATGATTGACTTCTGTCGATAAACTTCCCTAAATATACCTTTTTCGCCTATCAAAGGCAAGTTTTAAGGGGGTTACAAAAACAATCTGGGCTTTTATACGACTTCTTGTATCGAACAGCGTTGACTTCAGCGGCGATTTCTTCGTCAGTCATCATCGGGGTCTTGGGACATGAATCGACGAATTTCTGGACAATACTCCGCTTAGACCGCACAGTCCAGCCCATGCGAGTTGCCAGCGTTTCCATAATCCCCAAATCTTGGGTCGGAATTGTCAGAACAAGATCTTCCATAAAAATCCTCGTCTACAAAATACATTTTTCCAGAAAAAAGCCAACTACATTCCAAGTCGGAGCATTTGTTTGCTTGAAAAAATGCGTTTTTGGCATCTTTTTCGCTAGAATTTTGAGTAAAATTGTGTTATTACTGTTTTTTTAAGTTATTTTTAGAATGAAATAGAGAGTTTAGCTCTTGTTCTCCAAACGAAATCTAGACAATTTCTTATGACTGAGGACAAGGCGAACGCTCACGCAGGTATGCCGTCTTTCGGCGTATCTCGGTTTGCTGTGCCGGCTTATTAGCCGGTTGTTGGTCATATGACCAAGGGCAACAGCCCTTTTGGGGCGTGGGTCGTTTGCATTTATCCGTCAGAGGCAAGTCTAGAGCCCCGTTTGGATAGATGCAACGATCTACGCCTTTTTTGTATTTACACAAAAATTGGCGAAGTTCTTTGCAGAACGGAGCGAACTCCGCAGGTTTTAATAATGGAGGCTATATGGTCATCAAAAAAAGAAATGTATTTACAATCAATTCGACCGTTAGACTCATTGAAATTTTGATGGCGATACCGCTCCTCGTTGCATGTGGCGATGAAAACGGCAATCAAAGTCAATCGCCCGAAATGCCTCAACGTGAAGTAGTCTCATACGATGAACTTGGTTACTGCACCACGGATCGCGAAGGAGACTCCATTTTCGTAGCATCACAAAGCACAGATTATCTATGCATAAACAACAATTGGATTGATATAACCAATGTCCAAATTTCAAGTTCCTTTGGCGTTAACCCAGTTTATAGCAGTTCAGGAATCGAAACCATTACATCATCATCAAGTATCTTTTTTTTCAGCAGCTCAGAAATCAAACAATTCAACTCTTCATCAAGCATAGCCAAGAATACAACAAATTCCAGCAGTTCTTCCGTCATCATAAAATCTAGCGACAACAACTCATCAAGTTCTTCAAGCAACTCAATCTGTATGGAAGTAAACGCCAAAGGCAGTCTTGGTGGAAAATGTAATTCTACAAACATCGGTCTCTGCGCCTTTGCACGTGCCGATTCCTCATATCATATCTGTAGAGCAAAAGGCTGGGATCTTGCAAACAAAATTGAAATAGATACTTACCAATGGTCGAATGGTAAAGATGGGGAAATCAAGAAAGGCAACGTCACAAGCACTTACTACATCTTTGAGAAAAATAAATGGAGCGAAGCCAAAAAAGAAACAGCCTTGGGACTTTGTACAGCCAACAATCAGGGGGAAGTCAAAAAATACGTAGAATATGACATTTCCTATTTTATCTGCGATGACGGCAACTGGAGAGAAGCTTCAGTCATAGAATATGATACTTATGAATGGGACGCGGGAAAAGATGGTGAGGTGAGAGCCGGTTCAGTAAAACCGACAAATTATTATGTTTATGAAGATGGAATATGGCGTAAAGCCGCAGATTATATCGAAAAACAATATGGAGCATGCGTTGCTAGCAGAGAAAGTGAAAAAATTTCCACGGGAGGAAAGTACTTTACCTGCGAAAATAAGAAATGGAAAGAAATATCAATCAAAATTTTTGTGTTGGGATATTGTACGGCCGCAAATGAAGGCACAACGGGACGAATCGACACCATGTATTACTCCTGTGAAAATGGTGATTGGACAGAAATTCCAGCAAAGGAGTACGAATTAGGCCCCTGTTCAAAGAACTATGTTGGAATTATAAAAAAATGGAATGAGGAGTATTATATCTGTCGTTCCGAATGGTATAAGATGACAACATTGGAATATGACACCTACGGGAAAGTATGTTCCGCAGACGGAAGCATTGTCGATGGAGAAGTTATTACAGAAAACAAATATGTTTGTGACAGCACTACTTCAAAAGGAGCTTTTTTTAGGAAAGCAACTGAAATTGAAATTTCACTTGAAAAAGGCTGCACGGGATACACTGTAGAAGATGAAATCAGGAAACAAATATCTGAAAATCAAGATTCGATTTATAGATGTCCAAATCAGAATAGTGTTTGGGACGGAACTATTGGAGCTCATGTAACAATAGGTTCTTTCATTGACGAAAGGGATAACAAAACATACAAGTCCGTCACCATAGGAGAGCAAACCTGGATGTCTGAAAACTTAAGATACCGAAAAACAGGATCATCTTGCTACACCAACATAGAACTCTGCGAAAACGCAAAAATGACATGGGGACTTTATTATACATGGTCCGGGGCGATGGATGCATGTCCTGAAGGTTGGCACCTTCCGTCACGGGAAGAATTCGAAACCTTAATCTCTGCTGTTGGGGGACAATCTGTAGCGGGAAAGATGCTCAAATCTTCGACAAGATGGGAAGCAAATAATGGAGCGGATTCATACTCTTTCACGGCGTTTCCTGCTGGATATGGATACGGTTCCTCTTACAACGGTATTGGCGAATATGCTCACTTTTGGAGTTCGACAGAACTTGATAAGAACAAAGCATACGGACTATCTTTGCAAGCTTATGAAACATATACAGAGTGTGCTCTTTCTAACTGTGCTCGTTACAGTAATCGAGCGTACATTGATGAAAGCCCAAAAAAAGATGAATACTCCGTCCGTTGCGTCAAAGATTGATTTTGTTAGATTTTTTTAAAGGAGTAAAAAATGAATTTAGACAAAGTAACAAACAAGACTGTAGAACGATATGAAAAAATATTGGATAACTACTATCCATCGTTTGGTTCTACCGGGTTTACAGAACGAAATCTAACTTTTAATTTTTGCAGCTGTTTCTACAATATAGCCGCTGAAAAAGATTTAGTTATATGGCAAGAAGTTCCGATAGAAAATAGTAAGTCCAATAAGAAAGAACACTTTGATTCTCTAATTATAAGTAGAAAAGCGAAAAAACTTTATCTAGTTGAAGCGAAAAGAATAAACAGCAAAAACAAAATTGATTCCGTTGAATCTGATTTGAAAAGAATAAGAAACAACTGGAAGAATATTAATATTGATGAGGAAACCAAAGGATATTCCAAACATGCAGTCATTATTGCAGACATATGGATTCCTCATAGTAATGAAAAGGCAAAAAAGGCCAAAGAATACTTATTAAAACAATTCAACAACAAATTCAAAAACGCAATAATAAAAGAAGTAAAGACGAAAAACGGTCCGCTTACAGAAAAAGAGCGATACTATATTCTCTGTTATGTTGAAGAATTGTAAAATCAGAAAAATATTTCGGCATCTGCGTTAGGGATAGTGACCCTTTGGGGACAAGACCCGCGTAGTGAGGCTTGGTTCTGGGAGGTGAGCGGCAAGCGTAAGTGCAGTCGATTGCCCCCAGAATATAGCCCAACCCACGAAGTGGGGAACGCCCAAAATAATCGCAAGCGAAGTGGCTGACTTCTGCGCCCTCGTGAAGGAAAGCGTGCAAGCCGAGTGTCGCGACGGGGTGTTTGCACACCGGCATGACCGAGGCGAGCGGGAAGGACTCCGAAGGAGTCCCCAAGGGTCAGATGACCGTCGCCCAGTTCCTCGAAATGACCGCAGAAGATCGCAAGGTTGTTCGCTAATCGCAAATTGTCATCCTGAACGGAGGCGCGTTGCGCCGAAGTCGATATACGAAACTTGGCTACTTGTAGCCTTAGTTGAGTTATCCCCATAGAGGATAATTCGACTAAGACTCTGAAGAGTCTAGTCTCATATAGGTTCGAAGGAGCAGGATCTAAAACATTTCGCCTTGCTACAGAAATGTAGCAAGGCGTTTTTTACGGGACAATCTTAAATTACTTTGCTGCCGATTCCATACTAGATTCACGCAATTTAAGCACTTCCTCTTCGGAAAGTCGCGAATACTTGACGATTTTTTCGACAGGTTCACCATCTGCAAGCATGGTTACAGCAGTTTCAACTTGAGCTTTGGTTTTGCCCTTTTCTTCACTTTCATGAAGGTCGAATTCGTAAGTCATATACTTGTTCCTAATGAGAGTATCGGCCTTGTAAAGAGACACCTGGTCGTTGATGGTTTTTGTTTCACGAGAGTCCGCATTCCTAGTCGCAAAGTACTTCATGTACGCCTTGACAACCGGGTCTGTAAACATTTCGTACTTCTTAAAGATATAAAAATTTTTGTAAGAAAGGTCTCCCAAAGTAATACTCGGATCTTCACTTGCCCTGTTTTCGAAATGATAACAGGGAAGTCCACGTCCAAAAATATCCATAGGGCACAAGAAGATGACATATTGTTCCTTGAGACTGGTGTAATAACCGCCCTTCGAAAGCGCGACGCCATCGCCCACACTCTGGTAGTACCTAGCACGCTGCGGGAGTTCCTTGGTATCAACCATCTGCATTTCCAAATCAAAGGAACGAACCGTTTCGCCGTTTTCATTGGTTTCCCGCGCGAAGACATCGTAACGAACGCCCTTATGTTCTGCATCGTAACTCAAAACCGCCTCTGGAATTGGCGTTTCCAAATGATCAATTTTGATGTTCAGCAAGTGCTCAATAAAAGGCTTCGCGATATGCTTGTTGCTGAATACGAGCCCGAACATAATCGGGTCCGTAATGTCAAGGTCGTCAAAAGACTTAATATTCATGAATATTCCTTACGTGTTAAATTAGGGCTAGTCCCTATTACTTAACACGTTTGTTTCAGCCCTTCAAAGCCAAGATTTTTGTAAAAATTTTGTAAAATCTGTATTTAATCAACAAAGATCCATATGCAGAACAAAAAATAGCCCTATCGGTCGCCCTGCGGGCTCCCTCCAGGGTGACATCCGATAAAATTAAAAACGCAGACTCATTGAGCCTGCGTCTTTTTCTTTTAGTCATTCTCTTAAGAACGCCGTTTCAGAAGGGGATAATCTTGAAGATAACCGTATTCTCTAATGCAACGAACGATTTCATTGTGCCAGAAGATAATTTCTTCTGTATCAGGGCAATGTTCTATCATATACGACACACAGTGTTTTCCCGAAAAAAGGATTTCTGTAAAGCAGCCATCCGTAATGCCTTGGCAAAATGTATCCTCCGGCAACGCCGAAATCCGATTGTCGTTCACCTTTATTAACTCCGCAACCTCTTCTGCCATTTTGGAATTCGTTCCAAGCAGATTCCATGAGGTGTTTAACGTGGCTTTCTTATACAAAAAGATTCGTCCATCGGAACACAAGACGTATCCAGAAGGCAAACGTCCCCAATTTCCGCCACTGACTACGGCAAAAAGCACTTCATCCCTTTGGGGATGCGGCGAAAACATATCGTCAATGAAGGACATAACTAGTTTCCTTCATATTGAGAGGCATATTCTACAGAAGAATCATAACCAGCACCGTTCTCGTAACTTATGCATTTCATCCGATAGCCACCCGCATAAGAGCATTCGTAACCATAACTTCCGCTCATCAAGGTATTATGGATCATCATTCCTGAGGAGTTGTACTTTTTATTTGATATGTAGAGACCGCCTCCCATATTCGTAGATCGCAGATTGTATTCACGAGGCATTCCATTTGAATAGTAATCTATAGATTCAGATTCACTGCCGTTTTGCTGAAACCGCGAACTCAAACTTCCGTTCCGATAATCGCATATCAAGCGAACGCCGTTATATTGAAATTCCTTTCTGCTTTCGTAGCTAGTCAATGGACAAGAGAGTGCCCAAGCTTGTATTTGAGAGAACGCCAAAAAGGCGACTACGATTAGGATTTTTTTCATTTTTCACTCCTTTGTTAAACGCATTGTAATGACAAACTATCTACTTTTCTTCCTTGCCGACGAACTCAGGAAATCACGCAAATAATTTCCAAACTCCGTATATTCAACTTGATCGCAAACTCCAGTACTTGTCGTAGTAGTGCATTCCACCACGTTTCCGCCGTAATATGTGATATATCCGTAATACCTATATTCTCCTAATGCGTAGTAGAACTTCATAATCGAAGTGTATCCATTTCCCTCTACGATAAGGTTGCCTTCCTTGCCAATCTGTTGCTCATACTTGCGAACATAGTTATTTCCTTGATTATCGTAGAATCGAATATCTTGATAGATTTTCTTCATTGTTTCGCAAGATATTTTCTTGACCGTTGTACCCGAATCGTAGCTTTTCCTTCTTATTTGGAAATAGCATTGTTCCGCAAATGAAAATGCAGACAACAGGAAAATCATTACAATCGCAATTTTTTTCATACATTATTCCTTTCCGCCAAAGGCGGCTTGCGAGAGGATTTTGAACCTAGCCTTGCCATGTTCGCACATTTTTAGGGATACAAAAAAGGTGCGAAGTCGCAGGCTTACGTATTGAAGGCTCTGGTAACCCGTTAGCGATAAGCAACAGACGACCCGCACCACATGGGTGCGAGCGATGTCCTGCTCCCTGCTAACTTCAAGTTTACCAGACTTTTCAATACAGGAACAAGATTCTACTCTAAAATCATTATGTCTCCATAAATATAGCATCGTCTGCTCTACTTATTCAAAAACAAAATGAATTTAGGCCGTCTGTTGCCGATTTTGGTCGCCCGCCAGGCGACTTCTATGTATTAGTAGGCTTTTACCCCCTCAAAAAACCGCATTTTTTTCGCAAAATTTGTTTTACGAAAAGTTATGTTTTTCTTTGGAAATTTCTTATAGCGAACAAAAATAGTGCGTAAACCCCTAACGCTTGTCTTTTTGACCTGAAAAATCTATATTTAGGGTATGGCATTAGCAATTCGTCCATTACCTGTCTTGGAAAACGCTGCGGCAAACCGCTTCGTGAAGAAAGCGAACCGTATGCTGAGGGCAAATAGAAAGCTTGACCTGTCTAAAAAGGCCAAGGCGACCCTTTCTATTCTCAAAACAGCGAAGATTTAGCCAAATGAATTATCTTTCGACCAACTGCAGGTTGATAAAGGCTGATCCACAACTATCCTTCGGTGCTAATCGGTCGCCTTGCTGTAAGCAAGGATTTTCAAGGACATGGTATCGGTTCAGAAATTTTGGACTTTCTAAAGATTTGGTTTTCAGACTCTCACAATAAGACTGCTTGCAGGTTTCTTGCTGTTGACGCCTACAACGCCCAATCTGTCTTAAAATTCTATGGGAATAATGAGTTTTCGTTCATTTTCAAATCCGAAAACGAAGAGCGAGCTAGTTTACAGTTGCACGAGAGCGAACCTTTACGCACTCGCATGATGTGTTGCGATTTGTTCCCGAAGGATCTAAAAACATTTAAAGGACTGCAGCGATGCAGTCCTTTTTATATAAGAAGGGGCAAGCGTTGGACTAAAAAAGAACCCCGTCGCCGAGGTTCTTCGCTGTATCTTGTCCGAAATCAGTGAACTTTTAGGTCCATCTGGTCCGGCAAATCATCGGGGCCGTCGCTGCTGGCGGACAAAAGGCGTGCTTCATGCAGGATTTCGACCGTCTCGATTTTGGGCTTGACGTATTCCTTTTTAGGCTCTGTCGTATTCGTTTTCATCGATCATTCCCAGGGATTTGTGATAACCGCTGTCTTGCAGCAGGTCAATACGATGGTTCAACTGAATGACGCTCATTTCGGGAGCGCGGTATTCTTTCTTGCTGTTTTCGTTTTTCATAGGTCTGTTTTAGGTTATAGGTTTCTAGTTCCCGGTTTCTACTTTACGATTTCCACTTTGCCGTTGTGCAGGTAGCGGCCTTTTACGGAGGGCTTGCCTTGGAGCACGCGGCCCTGCATGTCGAACCAGCGGTCAGCCGTGTGGCGGTTGAAGCGGATTTCGCCCGTGCGCGTGTTGATGCTGCCGATGACGGTCGTGTGCTCGTTGCCGTTCTCGTCCTTGCTGACGATAACGACATCCATGCTTTCGGGGAGGTTGTCGATGCCTGCTGTCGCATTGCCCGATACCGCAGAGTTCGCCATCATGACACCTGCCGGGGCCGGGGCGGGCTTGTTGCTCATTTGGGGGAGTGGGCTGTATTTGATATATGCGCGGAACGGGCTGATGGACGCGTCGCTCCCGATCCTTACGAATGCACCGACACCGTATTTTCCGTCAGCTTCCGCAGCATAGCCATAGACAACCCTTGTCGGAGTCAGGTCGGGGTCGCCTGCCTGCCACTGCTTGTAGGCGAGCGTTCCCGTAAAAATCCAGTTTCCGTATCTCTGCACAATATCTTCGGCAGCCTCTTCGCTTGTCGCCTTGAGCGTCAAGGAAGTATGTTCCTGATCTTGGCAATTGATGCCGAGCTTGGTGGAGTTCATCGAAATCATGTAAGGGTGATACGGTTGCAGTGTTATGTGCGTTTGTTCTCCGTTTTCCGTTTTTTTCCAGATGACGCCGAAATCGACTTCATAATCTGCGGTGATGCCCTGGAATTCGATGATGGAGTCAACGCCCGTAAGGCAACTCGTATTCACCTCGAATGGGAAGGTGACGGTCGCAAAGACTTCGGGCGTAAACGACCGAGTGAACTCGACGGATGCGACCTCGATGTTTTCGGGAATATTGACGGCGGCATTGTCGGCCGTATAATCTCCGTCAATTATCGCACGAGCACCGTTTTCGTCTTCGAGAATTTGGACTGCGGCGAAATCGGTTTTCTTCGGTTCAACGGTCAGCGTTCCGCTTGCGAATGAGATATCATAGTTGTCGGCGGTCAGGCCGCTAGGAGTAATCGCGTATGTGCCTACATTGTCAAGTTTTGCGTAGTCGTAACTATACGAAAGTTCTCCGTTCAAGACACTTTCGGTTTCGCCATTGACAAAGCCGCTGTATTCAACGCCGTCGTTTGCAGGTTCATCGCCGTAAGCGATTGTCTTGTTCTTGGCGGTGATTGTCAAAGGAGCCTTGGTGATGGCAAACTCTTTCTCAACTGTTCCGCTGTAATCGCCGATGCCGGTGATAGTGGCGGTAGCTGTGCCTACGTTGATGTTGGCGGAATATGAAACCGTGTAGTCCGTGCCGAGCGTGAGTGGAGTTTCTCCATCAGTTACAGTAACTTCGGGTTCAATTGCCAAGCCTGTGTAGGTCTGGTCGGGAATGGCGGCGATGGTGATGTCTGAGTTCGTTAGCGGTTTTTTCCATGTCGCAGTGTAGGTGCGGTTTCCGTAACTGCCTTTTGCGATGGTTACGCTTGTATTTGCTGCATCGAGATCCGTTCCTGACCACCCCACAAACTTATAACCCGTCTTACTGGGATTGGTTAGCGTAAAGGTGTCTGTATCGTAGGTGTATGTCGCAGGGTTCTCTATCGCCACGCTACCGCCAGCAAGGTCGTAGTCAATGCTGTACACCATGTTGATTTTTCCGGTAAAACTAACATTATATATATCTTGTTCATAGAGATATATCGTCATATAGTTTGACGATGATATCTGCGTGCCGATGTCTGGGTTTCCATTGTTATAAGTGATATATCCTATCTTTTTCTTAAGTAATGTAGCTGATATGTCCGCACCGTCATATATGCATAATTCAGAGTCATCATAACTATTACCATAGAATTTGACATTCCCCGCAGCCAGCAAACGGTAGCCATTGGGCACTTGAAGCACCGTGGTGGAAGCACCATTTTTCACAGGCGAACCTCCAATATTAAACGATGTAACACCCTCTGGGATTACGCATTCTTTTACGCCATCTGGCGATATGCTGATTGTTGACAAACCGCTTGCGGTTAGGTCGTTCGTAAACTCCGGCGTTATCGTGACGTTCTTGTTGGGCACCTTGAATGTCACCGTATTGCTACCCGAATACCAATGGTCTTCACCGATGGTTGAAAGAGTCGTACCATTATCCGTATCCGTGACGATAATGCGCTTGAGCAGATAGCCATCTGCGGGATTCACGGTCAGCGTAACGGTCTCGTTAGTCTTGGCAGATGTCTTGTCGCTTGCGATGCTACCATTATCTGCCGTTCCCACGGTGATGTTGTGCGGTGTAGCCTCGACTACCCTTACCGTCAAATCAAGTCCGTATTTTTCTTTAGCACTTTGACCATTGTATACATAAAATCTCATTAGCATCCCGTCTGCCGCACTGGCAAATAAAATGTTTTCACTATTCTGATCTATCTTTGTAATCAGTGCCGTCTCCGTCTCATCATTGCCGTCGTATGCCTTCAGCCAAGTCAAATATTCACCAGATGCATAAAATTGTGCATCTGTCTTACCTGTTACTTCCAAAGTGTATCCCTCCGGAGCATACAGCATCAGGCGTCCGTCGGAAGGCACCAAGTTTCCATTCTTTCCTTCGCTATCATATACCTTGATGGTCTGGTCCTTGCCGAGGTAAACCGTCTTCTTTGTTCCGTCGTTGGGGAAGTTGATGTAATGGTCACTGCCATCTACCGACAAATTTGCGTCCCACTCCACGAGGCTGAATGTAACCGACTTGCTGCCCGTGTAGGTCGTTCCTGTTCCTGTAACCGTCAGCGTATAGTCGCCCAGTTGATCAAAGGTCGAAACTTCCTCGTTGCTGCTGTTCTTGATGACAGCCGTGTAATGTGTGCCCAGTGTCAGTTTGTTGCCGTTGTAGTCATATACATCATAACTGACATCGACCGCAGTTCCGTTCGTGGTAATGTAATAGAGCGGCATCTGAATATCGGCATAAGCAAGCGAATTGTTGTCTGCCACTGCCGGGACGATCTTCTGATTTAGTTTATTCGCAAGTTCATCCGCCGTGACATAGTCTGTAGTCCCATCGTAATAGAAACGCTTACCGTCCTCAAAACTGATTGTGCCTTTGTAACTGCTCGCATTGATGAAGTCCGTACTTTCGGTCCACGACAATGAGATGGTACCTAACGTGCCGTCTATTGAAGAACCTTTGCCCGGTCCAATGCCATAACCACATGGGTTACCATTATCCTTGCCACCGGTTGCATTAACCTGACCACCACTGATAGTAATTGTGCCGCCGTCACCAGGATTTTCCGAATCGCCACCGCCACCGATTCCTGCGCCTTTATAATTGCCTGTGGCACTTACAACACCACCAGTGATGGTAATCATACCAGCATTGCCCTTATAACCGCCACCAATACCTGCAGACCAACTATCGCCCGTCGCAGTGACATTTCCTCCGCTAATGTTGATAATTGTAGCAGAGCCGGAGTCGCCACCACCGATACCGGCACCACCATTTTTTCCTGTTGCATTGATGGTTCCGCCTGTAATATTGATAGTGCCACTGTTTTGTCTAAAGGTTCCTCCTATTGCGGCAAACATATTATTGGCTCCGGCATTAAGAGTTCCATCGCCAGCAATCGTCAGACTGTTTCCTTCATTTACGGTTATGCCAAAAGATGCAGTTAGGGTAGCACCTGCACCGAGGTTCAGCGTAACATCGCCGCTGATGGTAATACGCTTGGAAAAAGTAACCTTGCCGCTGCCCGTAATATTGACTGTGCTGTTTTCCCATGTTGTAGCATCGGAAATTGTTTGACCATCAGCCACAATGGTGATTATTTCATCCGCCCATGCGGTGGAAAGCATGGAGAGAAGGAGAAGGAATGTCAAAAAAAGTGATTTGGATTTCATAAGAATTTAGGGGTTGTTATTTTGATAAAAGCAAGACAATTCTGCACTGGATCCCCTCCCTAACGGTCGAGGATGACGCAAGGGAAGGAAATCCCCGCCCGAGCCTGTCCTAAACATGCCGAAGGGCGGGGATGTTTTTTCGTAAATATTTAATGAATCTGTTTCATATTCTCTTACTTCTTCAGATTG
The DNA here is from genome assembly GCF_947166265.1 of uncultured Fibrobacter sp. Lineage (NCBI taxonomy): Bacteria > Pseudomonadati > Fibrobacterota > Fibrobacteria > Fibrobacterales > Fibrobacteraceae > Fibrobacter > uncultured Fibrobacter sp. The sequence goes on from NZ_CAMVDO010000005.1 coordinate 98,297, forward strand.
TTGATAACTTGATATCCAATGATTGACATAGAGAAATAATTGGATGTTGATGTGCTGCCATCGAAACGCATGAAGAGAAAGAAAAAGGAAACAAAGGTATTCATTTTAACCTCTATCTTTTTTTCTTGCAAAAGAAATCGATTGCGGTTTGAACATCTATAATATCGGGAATTTCTGATTGTCCGTCATTTAGAATATTAAACAACTGTTCTCCGATAGTATTTTTTAGTACCAACAAAGATGTACGTTGAAGATCAATTAATTCGGAAATAAAATTTCTTATGCAATCTTCAGAAAATGAATTTTTTTGCTTTGAATTAGTAATTCCGTATTTAGAGGCAATTTTATTGGAATTATCCAACCAGAACTGCTGTATATGTTTGAGTTTTGTATAATCAAAATTAATAGAATATTCTGATAACAATTCTTGTACTGATTCTTGCAAATATTTAATTTGGCTTTTTTTAACTACGCTTTTTTGGTCATTAATATTGCGCATTGCAGGTACAACGGTGTTGTTGAACCAATCAGAATATCGTCTGCCCAATTTTCCATAGAAAAAGCATGAAAGTCCGTATGCCTTAGGATGATCGCCTTTTATAATGAGGGTTCCACTTACTGGATATATAAAGCGGTTTGCGGCCTGATGGCATACTCCATCAAGAGCGTATGTCATGTTCGTGAAATCATTTTTCCCACGGCATTGATCCATTATTGAATAGGCATCGCCATCAACATTTGCTATTTGAACAATATCATCGCCTTCTGTAGAACCGTTACAGCAAAATACACCTTTAGGATTTACACTTTCAACCCATACGTGATCCATTACTTTTTTAAATTTTTCCGAGAAAGCAGGGGAATAATGTACTTTGAACTGATTTGCAAAAGATACCTTATCTATGTAAAAATCGGATTTGCTTTCTTTTTGTTCCAATATTTGTGTATCTGTAAGTTCAAGTGGAATGGCTTCAAACCCTTCTTCTATTTTACCATCTTTGACTTTGGGTGCCATAAGGTATAATTTTGCAAATCGTGTTATTGTTGGGGCGTTTTCATCACCATTGTGTTTACGACCAATTATGACGTAGCCTTCTTTTTCAACCCAACAACCATTGGATTCTTTTTCTGTGTAAACGTCAACTATATCAATGGCACAGCTCAGAGGTGCAGCTCGTCCATCTTTTTTTGCCCATACTTCAGCAAAATAGTATCCTGTGTCTTTATTTTCATCTCCATTATGGAATCTGCGTGTAATGACTTGTGCTGGTTTCGTTTTTAAAATAAAATCGGAAGCAGATTCTTTTTGTGAAAGAAAACTTGCATTTGCTAACCAAACTTCATCATAGCCTAAATCCTTAGCACGTTGTGGTAATGTAATTGCAGCGAATTTTACTTGAGTTGTTCCGTTTTCATCACCACTATGACAACGCCCAATCATACAATACCGAGGCATATATTCGGGAACGTCGGACGAATACATGGCAAACATCGTAGTTGTATCTCCATTTTCGTCTCCTTCATGAGTCCTTCCAATTATTGGCAGATAAAGTGTTATTTCGTTACCATTGGGGTCTATGCAATTTTCAATGGGGTACTGCACTATTTCGCCAGAACTTTCTTTTACTGTTTGATGTTCATTTTTTATAATGTTAAAATCCAAAGACGTGTCTTTGTACTGAATATTTATTTTTTTTGATATTATTGTACTTTTCCCATTTTCATCCCCTTTGTGGATTCTTCCAGTCATGACATAATCAGATGCAGCAATCCAGTCACTGCGACTTTCTTTTTCAAATTCGGTACTGGTTTTATCTGTTAGGGATAATTTAAAATCACTTGTAATTTCGTTACCTTTGTAAGCAGAAATAATTTTTCTATTTTCCGCATCTACAAGAACGATTTCACCCCATTTATAAGTTGTATTTCCATTTTCATCCCCATTATGAATTCTGCAATAAATAGCTTCACGTTCGCCAGAACAATCGATTGTTCCATCCCCATGTTTGGCCGATTCTTGAAAAGTTTCTTCGTTTTCAGGAACAATTGCTATAAAATAATTTTTTTCCATATTTTTTCCTTCTTATGGTTTAAACGCCAAAAACACCAAACAGCGTAACCGTCTGGTGTTGACTTTTAGTTTGTATTTTGAAAATTTTAGTTCTTAGTGAACATTTGTGCCCCCCCCCCACCCTTGCAAAATTCGTGCCTAGCGACGCAGGGGCGAGGTCCGCCAAAGTCAAGGCAGACATACTGTCGAGGTCAAAGCACCGTGGGTAGTCAGGGGCCATCAAAAGCATATGAAAAAGTTACAAAAATTTGGAGTGGGTGTCAAAAGGGGGCTTTTTTAGTGCTTATTTCTTCTCTAAGATTTCCCAATGTCCACCGAAATCTCCGCCGTTTCGCTTGATTATCCCCTGTTTCTTCAGTTTGTTGATGTGTTTCTGGACTGCAGAAGGGGCTATTCCCATGAATTCGGAAAGTTTTATTCGGGTGATGTAAGGGTCATTTATTATCGCTTGCAACACAACTGCCGTGCGGTCCGTATCATTTGTCTGACCACCTGTCAGACCACCCTTGCCATCTTCATTGTTGTCGTTAGATTTTTCGTTATGGGATGATATCAAGGTGGCTTTCAGCATGAAATCACATTGTCTGTATTCGGGGGCAGGATTGCCTGCAGCCTCCATTTCTCGAAACATTCTATCGACACCTTCGCCAAATTCCTTGACTAATTCATAATCGTGCATGAATTGTGCGATTTTGGGGTTTCGCGAAAAGTGGATTTGGCGGATGTTGTTTAGGCGGACCATTCCCGGCAAAATGCCACTACAATTCATCGTACTTCGCGATTACTTTTTCGAAGAGACTTTCGACATCCGTCATTTTGTAGAGACCGTCCTTGTTTGCGGACAAGCCATCAAATGTTAATTTGTACGATTCCGGCGGAGTTTCGAGAGAAAGGGTCGTCATGTTGCGCAGCTGTTCCGTCGTTTGATATACCAGACTCATATTGGCGTATTCGACACCGTCCTTGCCGCGCCATTTTTCGATAACAAACTTTACTCCGATTGGGGTCTTAGATTCAATGGTCTTGGGGAGCGTATAGTCGCTCACACCGAGAGCGGCCAAGACGCTACCGACATTGGAATCATGCCCGCACAGGAATGAGAACAGTCTCCCCTTGGCATTCAGCTCACTCAAGATTTCTTTCAGAAGCGGACGCGCGACATTCACAGCAACCAAGGGTGCGGTAAACAGCACATCGCCATAAAAGTCCTTGACTGCAGAGACTTTTTCCCATTCCGCGACAGTCAGGTTATGCCCGAAATCGGCATTTTCTTCAGCATTTTCGTAGTACTGCAGCACGAGCGCATCCGCAGCGCCCGTCGCCGTTGTGAGCGAACCTTTCACGCTCGGTTCACGGCCGACTTCCATGATAAATTCTGTATCGTCGGTATCGAATTCGCAGAATTGCTTTTCCTTGCAGCTGACGCTTTCTTCCATATCCAAGACGGAGCCGAGCAAGGCGTAATTTTCAGTCAGTTTCCGGCCGATTCCCGCAAGCGAGCCATCGCCAAACATATCTTCGACTTGTTTCAAGGCGCGTTTTTTGTAGTCATCGTTCAGGAACGTAAACTGCGGCGTAAAAATGGAATCCATGACATCCACTTCGCAGTGATGTTCAATTTCCACATTCGCTTTCGGGAACATGCCCGCCGCAAAATGCGTCGCGGTCGCGATGGTTCGCTGCATCGAGTTGGCGTAGATGCGCACGGCGTCGCCCTGATTTTCAAGGGCGGCCTTCAGACCGTTTTGCGAAATCCACTCGCGGAAATAGGCACCCATTTTTTCTTCGAGGAGTTCCCCGTGCGGCGAGAGGCTCTTGGGCTTTACGGGCCAGGCGTACCACTCATGAGGCGTAAGCTGACCGATGGTTGACTTGCTGTCAGAAAGCGGAGCACGAATGTTGTGGCGGCTCAAGACAACAACACCTTCCAGCGAATAGTCGCCGCAGTCAAAATTGGCGATACACTGTTTTTCGGCAGAAGAACTATTGGACGCACTACTAGACGAATCACCATCGCTGCAGGCAGAAAGAGCCCAAAGCCCAGCAAACGAAATTGCCCATAGCGCAGAATTCATTCTCGTCATTTTTTCGTCCCTTCAGTTTTCTTTTTCCCTGCAGCCTTCAGCTTCTTGAATTCGGCCTGGGCCTTGCGCATATCGGCCATAAAGGCTTCGTTTGTATGCAGGCTCGGGTAGGCGCCCGAGACAAGCACCTTGGAGGCGTCCACGTCGCTTTGCCAGTGGAATCCGGCAATCACGCGGCTCTGCCCCCATTCATAAGCGTATTTCAGCAGAGCATCTTGAGCGGCCGGATTCACCTCGACCAGCAGCAATGCCATCGCCCACGCGCGAACGGTATGTCCCGACGGATAGGATCCGTTTGTTCTCAGTCTTTCTTCGTCAGCGGGCATAAGCGTCGGTTCGTTAAAGCGGTCGTAAGGGCGGCGCCTATTGTAATACCTTTTGGGATAGCTTCCCGGCTGCTTAAGCGTCCTGACCCCGCGTTCAAGCAGGTTCATAATGGCGGGAGTCTTCTGCGCAGAGATTTCCATACCGAAGGGTTCGCTGAACAGCTTGGCCATCTCGGCAACAGTTTCCACCGTCTGAGCAATCGCAAGGGCGACACGTGCAGAATCCTGGCGCATTTCCTTGCCCCACTCGTACTGCGAAATGTCGTACTTGAACTGCGGCGACGTGGTATCGGGAGGCGCCGGGTAAAAATTCAGCGCATTCGGGAGCGCATCAGCATCTACATAGGGTTTGACATCGGCGGCAAAGCTCACCAAGGCAGCCCCGCAAAGGGCTATAGCAGCAAAAGTTTTCTTGAGGTAAAGCATTTCTCTAAAAAATACCAAAAAAAAGCGCCCGGCTTAACCAGGCGAACTTTAATAATATCGAAAATGATCAGTCGTGGGCCTCGCTGCGCGAGGCCGCGACTCGTCGGCTCACCAATACGAAAGTGCAAGCATTTTTCCGCGACGCTCGGCTCCTCTGTGAGCAACAAAGCCCCCAGGTGTTAACTGGGGGCGGTTGCGAGAGGATTGGCTCCAGAGTAAGAACCTTGATGGGCTTAGCCAATCCGGTCTTTAATCATTCATCATATGATTGTAGAACTTGCGGTAGTTGTCACGGTCTTCGGTCTTACGGACGGCGATAGCATCCTGCGGATGGCGGTTCAGCATACCGGTAATCATCTGCGGAATGATGTAACCCCATTCGTACTTTTCCTTGAGCGGCAAGAACAGTTCCTGGTAGGCATCGAGCACCGGACGCAGGTCATACTTCGGGTTCTTGAGGAAGCCGAGGAGCAGTTCGGTGGTGCAGTTACCGGCGCCACGGCCCATGCCAGACACGGAACCGTCGAGGTAATCCACATGATTGATGATGGCCTGAATCGTGTTGGAGAAAGCGAGCTGCTGGTTGTTATGACCATGGAAACCGAACTTCTTGCCCTTCACGATGCTCTTGTAACGGGCCAGTTCCTTATCGATATCTTCCTGGTAGAAAGCGCCGAAACTGTCGACGAGGTAAAGCACGTCTGCCTTGCATTCTTCGTTCACCTGGTGCAGGGCTTCGTCGAGTTCCGGACCGCGGTCACGGCTCACGGCCATAATGTTGAGGGTCGTCTCGTAGCCCATTTCGTGGAAGGCGTTCACCATTTCGATACCCTTGTCAATGTTCTTCACGTAGCTTGCCACGCGGAACATCTGGTACGGGCTTTCGCTAGCGGGCTTCACGGCGTCCATGTTCACGCGGCCCACGTCAGCCATCACGGCCATCTTGATGTTGGAATCGATGCCGTCCTTTACCTTCCACAAAAGATCATCATCGCAGAACTTCCACGGACCATATTCCTTGGGATCGAAGAGCTCCGGAGAGTTCTTGTAGCCCATTTCCATATAGTCCACGCCGGCGGCGGAAAGGAGCGTGTAGAGGCGACGCACAAATTCGAGAGAGAAGTCGTGCTTGTTGACGAGACCGCCATCGCGGATGGTGCAGTCGAGGACTTTGATGCTTTCGTAGTACATGGTTTTACCTTTTGTTTTACTTTCGCAGGCAAAGATAGGTTCTGCAAGGACGTAAGTCAAGAGGACGAGAATAATCCGTTCAAAAAACTACATTTTCAACGCAAAATTTGCGTAATTAAATTCAAAACACGGCTATTTCGTAAAATTCAATGACTTGCAGAAGCAACAATAGCGAGTTCCAACCTCTTAACCATTCAAAAAGGGCTCATTTTCGACTACAAGCAAACCAAAATTCTGTAGGAATCGAAATAGAGGCGCGCCCCCCGTTCAATATTTAACGCACATTCTGCGTAATTAAAATTATCCCTTCGACAGGGTAAGGAGCACTGCACCCGCAAGAATAATGAACGTCGCTAGGAGCAACTTGATTCGTTCGCGGGCAGTCTTGTATTCGCCGAACACGAAAACGCCCCAGGCAAGGTTCACCAAAAGGTTCAGCTGCGTGAGCGGATAACCGATTGCATAGCCGAGCGCCCCATCCGGATCAATAGCCCAGAAGCAGCCGTGCATACCCGCCATCCAGAAAAATCCTGCCAGAACGCTCGTGACGCTCGGAGCCAGCGGATACCAGTACAGCTTGCGACGACGAATCTGGAGAATGGCAAGCAGAATCTGGCTTCCGATAAAAATGCCTATCGAGAACGGACACATGAACTCGACATCGGTCAGCTGAAGTCCCGACGCCGTAGCCAGTTTAAAGGGAATCAGGTACGTACCAAAAGCAAGGCCCCCCAGAAACGAGCGCCAGTTCTTAAAAATCGAACCGCCGTGCGAAGGCGAAAGCCGCGAAAGCCCCACCATAAAGCAAACAATCGCAGGAATCGAAAGTGCAAAAGCGGATTTTTCGTGGAACAGCAACACCCCCGAAAGGAACGACGCCAAGATGCTCATTCCCATGGAACGCACACCGGCTCCCGCAAGGTCAGCCTCGGCCTTGACCGCCCAGAAACAGAACGTTCCGCCAATCACCCACCAGAAACCGCAGAAAATTCCCACTGGGCTCAAGTTGAAAGTTCCCGTGACAAAAGCAACCACAAGCGCACTCACGAGCACGCCCCAAGTCATCATCGAAAGGAATGCCCAACTCGAAAACTTCGGCCACTTTTTAAGGGGAACCATGTAGGTGCCGAAAATAAAGATGGACATCAACGCGCCAATGTAACTACTTTCCAATGCAGAACCCCGCGAAAATTGATTGTAAAACATCTTCGGACGAAATTTCGCCCGTTATACTCTGAAGCGCCCTGCGCACCAGCTGCATCTCGAAAGCGAGAAGCTCCACCGCCGGATTTTCGCGCAACTGGGCAAGCACCCGGTCGACTCCCGCAAGGGCCTCTTCGAGGCAGGACTTTTCGCGTTCGCTCGTAATCCAGAGGTCTTCGGCGTTTTCGGTTTTCTTGAACAAGACTGCGTTCATGGCACTCTTGAGTTCGGCAAGGCCTTCGCCGGTTTTCGAGGAGATGCTAAGAGATCCTTCGGCCCCTCGACAAGCTCGGGGACCTTGGTCGGGTTGGTGCACATCAACAAGCTCAGTGACCTTTTGCCGAACTACAGCCAAATCGCACTTGGAGTACACCGTAAAATCCGGGTGGACTGTTTCGTCTCTCGTCTGTAGGGCTCCGCCCGTTCTCTCGTCTGAACCATCCACTACCAAAATTTTCAGGTCAGCCTCGTCGAGAATTTCGCGGGACTTTTTCATGCTGAGCGCATCGAGTTCATCGGTAGCCTTGTCGGCAATTCCCGCCGTATCGACCAGGCGAATTTCACCACCGTCCAAGAACAGGCGAACTTCCACAAAATCACGCGTCGTACCGGGAACATTGCTCACGAGCACGCGGTCTTCTCCAAGGAGAGCGTTCACAAGGCTCGACTTGCCCGCATTGGGCGCCCCGTACAAAACCGCAAGCGGTAGCCTACTCAGGCTAGCCTTGCCGCGGAAACTTTCGAGGATAGCCTTGATTGATTCGCGGATGTTTTCGAACTTTTCCTGCCAACCATTGTAATCGGGGTCGGCCTCCTCTTCGGCAAAGTCCACATCGAGTTCGAGGCGGGCCGAGATATCCTTGACCTGCGCCGTCAAGGTCGCAATTTTCTTGGAAAGAGCCCCCGAAAGGAGCCGGTGGGCATTTTCGAGTTCGGCACGGTTTGCGCTGTGAATGACGTCTGCCACCGATTCGGCCTGGGTCAAATCCATTTTTCCGTTCAGGAAAGCGCGGCGCGTGTATTCACCGGGTTCTGCCAGGCGAACGCCTTCGATGCCACGAATCGCCTGCAACAAATCGCGAACGATTAGCGGGTTTCCGTGCGGGTAAAGTTCCAGCACATCTTCACCGGTGTACGAATTCGGGGCCGCAAAGTAAATGTACAATAGGCTATCGAGCACCTTGTGCGACTTGGGATCGCGAGCGGTCCCCAAATTCGCCATTCGCGGGACAAGCGAAGATGCCGCCTTTTCCCCGAACAGTTCCGCAACGACACGACGCACCTGCGAACCACTCACACGGAGTGCAGCCACGGCACTCACGCCCATTGGCGTCATCGGTGCAACGATCGTCAGAGAATCCATACCCCGAAATATAAAAAAAAGTTGACAGAACTTAGCGACAAAGCCCCAAAATGGTTATTGGATAGGCACTTAGGGAACACACCCCCTGTGCAAAGCATCACAACGTAAGGGTTTATTTTCTTACATGATTATTGCAATGACACATTTTTTCCCGATTTTTTATAGATTAGCTCTATATGAATCAATTTAAGCTGATTTTTCGTCCATTGGGAACGCTCCCCCGCTTTGTGTTGCAGCGCGAAGACGGAGCTGAAATCGAAATCCTGAGCGGCTACGGTTGCGGACTCAACGCATGGAGCGTTCCCGTAGACAACGCCCTGAACACACGCACATCTTCTTCGCTCAACCTGCTGTTCGGCTACCAGGACGAATCCGTTCTCCGGAAAACTGCCCCCGATACGAACGCCGGGTGCAGACTCACCCCCTTCGCCGGACGAACCGCCTTTGCAAAGTTCAACTGGAAAGGCAACGAATACAAGCTTGTGAACAACGTAAGTTGGGCTCCGCACGCCCTGCACGGATTCCTGCAAGACAAGGAATGGCTGTTCGAAAGTTACGAAAGCGACTCGCAAAGTTGCACCGCCGTATTCACCTGCGACTGGCCGGGTGCATTCGCCGGTTTCCCGTTCCCCTTCCGTGCCACGAACTCCATCACCTTTACAGGTGAAAGCGTCTCCGTCACCTCGACCGTACAGAATATCGGCAAAACCGACATGCCCTATTCCGAAGGCTGGCACCCCTACTTCACCTTGGGCGAAAAAATCGACAACCTTACCCTGAAACTCCCGAAAACATCGCGAGCCCTTCTGGACAAGGCCGACATTCCCACCGGGGAATACAAGGAAGACCCGAGGTTCACCAACGGACGCAAGATCTACGACGAATTTATCAACGACTGTTTCTGCCTTGAAAAGGAAGTTGCCGAGCTGAATGCCGCCGACTCCGACTTTATCAACAATGTCCACGCCGAACTCGAAAGCGACCGCTACGAGCTTGACATCTGGCAAAAGGCCGGCCACGAACAGTACAACGCCATCCAGATCTATACCCCGCCCGACCGTATGAGCATCGCCATCGAGCCCATGACCTCCGAGCCCGACGTGCTAAACCACCACCGTGGCCTGATCGTGATTCCGCCCGGCGAAGAACGCTCCTTCACGTTCGGATTCAATTTCCACGAAAAGCAGGGCATCGAGCTCTAAAGTTTCGGCCCTAAAATTGGCCCCAAAAGGCGAAAAAAAGCATTTTTCAAAGTCCGTCTGCCCCGACGGACTTTTTGTTGAGAAAACCCCAACGTTTTGTTCAACAGGTGTCAAAAAGTTCTTTGAATTCACCACTTTATAACCTATTTTCCTAGTCGAAATTAAAGGAGTCTTACTATGAGTATCAGAAAAACCGTCTTTAGCCTGGGCCTTGCAGCTCTCGCCACCACGTTTATCGCCTGTTCCGACGATTCGAGCAGCAGCGTCGACCCAACAGACACCGTCGACGACAATCCGACCGTGACCCCGAGCGACTCGACCGCGACCAACCCCAGCGATTCCACGGCGGTCAACGATTCTACCGCAACAAAAGACTCCACGGCAAACAACCCCGACAACGGCCAGAATCCCCCCGAAAGACCCGGTTCGTTCAGCTACCAGCCCGTGACCGAGGGTGCCACCGAAAGCGCCCAGAAGCTTTATAACTTCCTTGCCACGAACTACGGCGTAAAGACCGTTTCTGGCGTGATGACCGGTGACGTGAGCACCGCTACCGTCAAAGAACTTCCCGACGTTGTCTCGTTCAACGAACATTCCGGCAAATACCCCGCCCTCGTCGGTTTCGACTTTTTGTTCGCCACCGGCGTAAAGGGTAGCGATGCCTGGTACCAGAGCTACACGAAAATGGCTCTCGATGCCGCCAAGGACCTGTGGAGCCAGGGCGGTATTCCGGCCTTCACTTGGCACTGGAAAGACCCGAGCGATGCAATCGACGCATTCTACACCAAGTCCGGCAACGCAAGCGAATTTACCGAATTTGATTTCACTCAGGGCTTTGCAGACCCCAACTGCACCGCAAACTGCACCTGGAATACCGAATCCGAAACTTACAAGCAGCTCGTTAGCGACATCGACGAAATCGCCGACATGTTCCTCGGTCTGCAGGAAGCCGGTGTGGCAGCAATCTTCCGCCCGCTCCACGAAGCAAGCGGCAAGTGGTTCTGGTGGGGCACCAAGGGTGGCGCCGCCTTCCAGGCTCTTTACAACTTAGTCTATGACGAAATGGTTTCTGTAAAGGGCGTTAAGAACCTCGTGTGGGTATGGAACCCCGAATACGCCAACGACACCGACTGGAACCCGGGTGCAAGCAAGTACGACGTGATCAGCCTCGACATTTACGAAGTGTGGGATTACAGCAGCAAGTACACCCAGGCCTATGCCGAACTTACGACAAACTACGGCAACGGCAAGATGTTCGCCGTCTCTGAAAACGGCCCGATTCCCGACATGTCCGTGATGGCCGCAAGCAAAACCAAATGGGCCTGGTGGATGCCGTGGTACCAGACTTGGGACGGCAAGTACCTCGACCACACGGTTGAAGCAGTCTGGAAAGCCAACATGGAAAGCCCCTGCACCATCAGTCTCGAAAGCATGCCCGGCTGGGACAGCTACACCATTTCTACAACGCCGGTCGCCGCCTGCGAAGTCGGCTACGAACTCGGAACGCTTGACACCGCTCGCAACATCGAAGAAGTTTACCCCGCAGACCTCGAAACAAACGGCTGGCTGAAGGCAAAGCTCTCCGCTGCAGACGGTGAAACCGCAAAGGGTAACGTCGTCATTCTCGACAGCAATATCCCGGATATGTCTTCTGCACAGAAACTCACCATGAAGGTCTACAACACCAACCAGCTTTCCGGCATCTGGTTCACGGTAGCTTTCCTCACGGGCGAACCGGACTGGGCATGGGCTCAACCCGAAGGTTGCTGGGTGAACGCAGGCCAGGAAACCACCTGCGAAATCGACCTTACGACAACAGCTAAGTCCGTGACAAAGGTCGTCGACGGCAAAGAAGTCAAAGAAGACGTCGTGCTCACGGGTGACGACTACGCCGCCTTCATGGGTAACGTTTCTAAGGTCTACATCGAAATCTACGCCGAAGGCTTCAGCGGAACCGTCTACTACGACGCCGTCACCGTCGACGGGGCTACGGTCATCAACGACTTTGATGCCGCCCAGAAAATCACGGTAGAACAAGGCAGTTTCGTCAAAGCAAGCGTGGTCGGAAACGGCAACTAAAATGAGTTTCCTAACTCCCTTTTCATTCTGACTCCTTGAATCCCTGCGGATTAACCCATGGTTGTCCGCGGGGATTCTTCTTTTTAGGCTACAAACAACCGCAACGCGCGAAATTAAACTATTTTAAGAAAGATAAGCCCTGCCTGGAGATTGTATAATGATGCATAAGACTTTTGCCCTGACAGTTGCAACGGCCACTTTTGCAACGCTCACCTTTGCCGCCACCCCCATCCGTTTAGAAGCCGAAGACGCAGTTCTCGCCAACGACCACAAAGTCGTCGTCATCACAGATGCCAAAGCTTCGGGCGGAAAGTCCGTTGACATGAAAGACGGCGATTTGGAGTTCAAAGTGACAGTCCCCGAATCAGGTTATTACACGCTTTGGGCCACATACCAGTTGCCATCGAATTCGACCAACAAAATCCAGAACTTGACCGTCAACGATATTTCTGCGGGGCAGATTTCTTTTGGAATTTCCGACGAATTCACAACCATCAAAGGTGCGGGCAAAATCAAGCTCGCTGCAGGCGAAAACAAAATAGGCATTATCCACAGCTGGGGTTACGTCAACCTCGACTACATTGAACTCACGGAATACGAGGCAAGTCCGTGGAGCATTTCTCCGACTCCTGTCACGCCAGAACCGACCGAAAGCGCACAGAAGCTCTACAATTTCTTGCTCACCAATTTCGGCAAGCACGTGATTAGCGGCGTCATGACGGAACGCCCGTTTGAAAATGACGGCCAGTACACCCCGCAAAACTACGAAACGCAAACCGAACTCAGTTACATCAACAAGGCTAGCGGCAAGAACGTGGTTCTCGTAGGCTTTGACTTTTTGCATGCCTCGGGCAAGAATTCCGACCAGCAATGGTATCAGGGGTACACGCACGCTTCGCTCGAAATGGCAAAGACGGTCTGGAAAGCAGGTGGCATTCCGCAATTCAACTGGCATTGGAAAGACCCGATGCACGAAGTCGAAGCGTTCTACACGCAATCTAGCAGAAACGATCCCTACACCGAATTCAGTATCAACAAGGCTTACGACGAATCCACTGGCAAGTGGAAAACAAGTAGCGATGAATACAAGGCCATTGTCCGCGACATGGAAATGATCGCCGACTCGCTTTTGACTTTGCAGAAAGAAGGCGTCGCCGTTCTTTGGCGCCCGCTCCACGAAGCTAGCGGCAAGTGGTTCTGGTGGGGTACCGATGGCGCCAAGCCGTGCGTTGCTTTGTACAAGCTCATGTTCGATATTTTCGTGAACCAGAAAGGTTTGCACAACTTGATCTGGGTGTGGACCACCGACGAAGCGAGCGACGCCCTCGACTGGTATCCGGGCGATGAATACGTGGACGTTGTGGGCCGCGACTACTATTACTACCCACGCGAATCCAATCACTCCAGCCTCATCGGCAGCTTTGAGACTGTCAAGGAAATTTTCGGCGGCAAAAAGATTGTAGCGCTCAGCGAAAACGGATCTGTGCCCTACCCCGACGAGATGAAGGCCGATGGTGCCAACTGGAGCTGGTTTATGCCATGGTATGGCGACTACGCCATGGAAGGCTGGGCAAACGACAATACGGCCGAAAGCTGGAACACGGTCATGAACAACAGCTATACCCTGACGCTCGAAGACATGCCCGGCTGGGATAATTACGAAATGGAGACGACCATAATCGCCCCCGCGAAAATAGCTTCCCCCGCAATCCGACTTGTCGGTCATGATTTACAGGTAAACCTGAACGCTTCAACGGCAAAGGTCTCGATTTTCGACATGCAAGGCCATCAGGTGATGAACCGCATTGTTAATGGCGCAAACGCATGCATTAAACTGAACGGAATCGCAGCCGGGCAATATATTGTAAAAATGCAGGGGAACGGATTTTCGCAGAACACAAGAATTCAGGTAAAGTAAAATGGACCCCCTCCCTGACGGTCGAGGATGACGTAAGGGGGGGGCAAAGCAAAAAAAAGGAGTGTTGTTATGGGATGTAAATTCACGACGCGCATCAGCACCGCGCTATCAACGAGTACAATGTGCTTCATGGGCATAATGGGAGTAACGGCCGCATTTGCCGCCCCCACCACGTACGAAGCCGAAGATTTGGCTGGCGCAACCGTTGTCGAAGATGCCGATTATTCGGGTGGAAAGTACGCAAAGCCCGCCGATGCTAGCGGCATCACCTTTACCGTCAAGGTCGAAGAGACAGCCGTCTACGACATCACCACGAAAGTACTCATCAAGCAATTCGACTGGATTACCTCTAAAATTGCGGTGAACGGAGTCGATGTGGGTTCCATGCTCATGACCCCGCGCAACTGCGATTCCAGCTATGTAATGTCGGCATCAGCCAAAATGAAGGTCGGCGAAAACACGATTACGGTCGGCAACCAGGCGATTGGCGTGGACTACATTACCGTCGAACGCCACCCGGACCCCGAATTCAACATCAGCGCATTGCCGGTGACCCCGAACGCCACCGAAAGCGCAATGAAGGTCAAGACCTTCCTCCGCGATAACTTCTTAAAGAAGACCATCAGCGGCATGATGATCAGCGACCAGAATTTCAACTACGACTACGGCAACATGCGGCTCATTCCGCCCGGTGGCTGCACCCCCGCAGACTCCTGCAAGTTCTCCGACACAGAAGTCTCGTGGAAAGGCCAGACGGACATCGACGAATTCTACAAGCATAGCGGCCATTACCCCGCCATCGGCGGCTTCGACATGCTGTTTGCCGCAGGCGGCCACCATGAAGAAGGCTGGTTCAAGGGCTACACCGAAAACAATCTGCTCATGACCGAAGAACTTTGGAAAATGGGCGGCATCCCGACCTATACCTGGCACTGGAAAGTCGGCAAAGACACCGTATTCTATACCCAGGACGCTTATCCCAACAACGGGTTCAACGCGAGCGGCTGTACCGATACTGTCATGGGAACCTCGAACACCAATACCTGCTTTAACTACACCAAGGCCTTCAAGGACGCTCAGTGCAAGGAACTCGACGAGACCTCGCAGGAATACAAGGACATCGTCGCCGACGTAGATATTGTTTCGGGCTACTTCAAGCAACTGCAGGAAAAGGGAATCGCCGTCGTATGGCGTCCGCTCCACGAAGCGAGCGGTGGCTGGTTCTGGTGGGGCGTCGGCAGCGCCGAATGCTACGTACAGCTGTACCGCCTGGTATTCAACCGCATGGTCGGCACCAACGGACTCAAGAACCTCATTTGGGTGTGGAACATCAATACCGACCCGTCTCTCGGTTATGACTATTCCGCCCTGAACGCCGCATGGTACCCCGGCGACGAATACGTGGACATTGTCGCAGTCGATGTCTATAACCCGATGGATGACCACAACTCTGGAGCGAACTATTTCAACAAAATCGTAAGCGACGTGGGTACGAACAAGATGATTGCCCTGAGTGAAAACGGCGCCATCCCCGATATCGACAGCATTGCCGAGGACAAGGCCTATTGGAGCTATTGGATGACATGGAGCCAGACCTGGAGCGGAAACTTCCTGGAAAAGACCTCGACCGAAATGTGGAAACGGAACCTGGACGACGAACGCATTATCGCCCTCGACGATATGCCCGGCTGGGACAAGGTCGTAGCCGACACCAGTAGCGAAGGCGCCATCATTGCCCCAAGCGCAATCGCCCCGAAAAGAATCACCGCCAACAACGTAACCATCCAGATGCAGGGCAGAAATCTAAGCATCGCCGTTCCGCAGGCAAGCCGCACAAGCATCGCCCTTTTCGACATGCTCGGACATAAAGTCGCAAGCCTAGCCAATGGAAATTTCCCCGCAGGGACGCTCCAATTCGACCTCGGCGGCATTGCAAGCGGCAACTACATTGTCCGCGCGAAAATCGGAAACGCAAGCTACGCCCAAAGAATCAGGGTGAAATAACACCAAACGTTATTCCAAATCGGAATATGCAGAATCGCGAAAAAACACGTTTTTCGCGATTTTTTGTTTATTTTAGCAACAAGAAATACCTACTCGCTCCAAACATTTAGTTTATCTACAATTACAATAAAAATCCATGCAAAAAAACAGTTCTACGGTAATCAATGCAGAACGTTGTCTAAAAAAATTTTCCGTCTTGCTTCGATAAGCTCAGCACAGGCTTAGGGGCCTTAGCCGCAGTACGCCTTAAAATAGATAAAAATCAGAAACTGACTTAGCTTAACGTTTTTGTTCGCGAAGCGCCCTGCGCTTCTGAATTTCTTCTTGCGGAAACCCTGAAATAGCAGCAATGTCCTCATTCGTAAATTTCGGATTCGCGAGCATTGCATCGACCATTTCAAGCTTAGCTTTAGCTTTACCTCTTTCCTCGCTTTCATGAAGGTCGTATTCGTAAGTCATATACTTGTTCCTTATGAGAGTGTCGGCTTTGTAATAAGACACCTGGTCGTTGATGGTTTTGGTTTCATGAGAATCAACATTCCTAGTCGCAAAATACTTCATGTACGCTTTGACAACCGGGTCTGTAAAATCTTCGTACCTTTTAAAGATATAAAAATTTTTGAAGGTGCGGTCATTCAAAGTGATGTTAGCGTCCTCTTTGGCCCTATTTTCGAAATGATATGCCGGAAGTCCGCATCCAAAAATGTCCATGGGACACAAGAAGATAATGTACTGTTCCTTGAGACTGGTATAAAAACCACCCTTCGAAAGTGCAACGCCGTCGCCCACGCTCTGATAGTACCTGGCACGCTGCGGGAGTTCCTTGGTATCTACCATCTGCATTTCCAAATCAAAGGAACGGATTGCCTCGCCGTTTTTGTCGGTTTCCCGTGCAAAGACGTCGTAGCGGACGCCCTTGTGTTCTGCGTCATAGCTCAAAACTGCCTCCGGAACCGGAGTTTCCAGGTGATCGATTTTGATGTTCAGCAAGTGTTCGATGAATGGTTGCGCAATATGCTTGTTGCTAAAAACAAGTCCAAACATAATCGGGTCGGTAATGTCAAGATCGTCAAAAGGTTTGATATTCATTTGCAAACTCCATTTAAGTTCAGGAGAGCAAATCTATCAAATAAAAATGCCCATTTTCGAAAATGGCCGAATTTTGCAAACAAGTGTTTGCAGCAACTAACAGGTTGCCAACATAAGAAAAATTTACACTCGAAATCAGCCCACAAGCACAACATTTACTTTATCTACAATCACAATAAAATCCGCACAGACAACCGACTCCAGAGGTGTCAAATGAAAATCCCTATCTGCAAAACAAGGGCTTTTCCGTTTGCTAGTCTTCCCCTCATACGGTGAAAGTTTCGTAACCTTTCTAGCCAACAACCACTGCCCACTGCCTACTAAATTTCTATTTTTGCGCTCATGGAAAAGAAGCACCCCCTTTACTTTACGATTCACGGTCATTTTTACCAGCCGCCACGCGAAAACCCCTGGACAGGCGTTATCGAGAACCAGCCCAGTGCACGCCCTTTCCACGACTGGAACGACCGCATTGCTAGCCAGTGTTACAGCCCCAATTCCGCGAGCCGCATTCTTTCGCCGAACGGGCGCATTGTCGATATTGTCAACAACTACGATTTTATGAGCTTCAACATGGGGCCGACCCTCATGGGATGGATCCGTACGAACACGCCGGATACCTACAAGCGCATCCAGGAAGCCGACAAGCGGAGTGCAGAACGTCTGAAAGGCCACGGTAACGCGATTGCCCAGGTCTACAACCACATCATCATGCCACTCGCCTCGCAAGAGGACAAGAAAACCCAGATCCGCTGGGGCATCGAAGACTTTAAGTTCCACTTCGGACGCATGCCCGAAGCCATGTGGCTCGCCGAAACCGCCATCAACTTCGAGACGGTGGTGGAACTCATCAAGGCAGGCATCAAGTTCACCATTCTTTCGCCGACGCAGGCCGACAAGTTCCGCAAGCTGGGCGGTACCGAATGGACCGGCTGCAGCAACACCGACATCGACACGACACGCCCCTACCGCATCTACCCGCGCAACAAGGACGGCGTTCTCGTTTGCGACGGCTACCTCGACGTATTCTTCTACAACCCGTGGCTTTCTTCGGCAGTGGGCTTTGAACACCTGCTCCGCGACGCGGGTACTTTCGGCAACCGCATCAAGGACGCCTGGGACGAAAAGCGCAAGGATCCGCAGCTAGTGAGCATCGGTACCGACGGTGAATCTTACGGTCACCACGAACCGTTCGGCGACATGTGCGCCGCCTGGCTCTACAACCACTACGCCCCGGAACACAACATGGTCCCGGTGAACTACGGCTGGTTCCTGGAAGAGTTCCCGCCCGAACACGAGGTGATGCTCAAGAACTTCTACAGCGAAGGCTGCGCCTGGAGCTGTGCCCACGGCGTTGGCCGCTGGTACCGCGATTGCGGCTGCTCGACTGGCGGTGGGCCGGGTTGGAACCAGAAATGGCGCGGTCCGCTCCGCGATGCCTTCAACCACTTGAAGAAACTCGCCGACGATGTTTTCGTCCGCGAATTTGAAAAGATATCCGACGTAGACCCGTGGGAAGCACGCAACAATTTTGTCGAAGTCCTGGTCGCCCCCGAAGACGAATCGCGTGTACAGGCATTCCTCGCCAAGACGGTCAAAAATCCGAACGACGCAGACATGTGCGCAAAGGCTATCCGTCTCCTCGAAATCCAGAAGTTCTGCCTGTTCAGCTTCACGAGCTGTGGCTGGTTCTTCAACGATATCGAAGGTCTGGAACCGGTGCAGAACATGCGCTACGCGCTCCGTGCCATGGAACTCCTGGAACCGTTCCTCCCCTACGGTCACCACATCAAGAATGAAGTCATCAGCATTCTCGCCCGCGCCACGAGTAACGAACACAAGTGGAACGGTGCCGAAGTGTTTACGAACTATGCCGAAGAGAAGGTTCCAGTGGTCGTGAAAGAATTGGCCGAACAGGCCGCCATGTTCCACCTGAACCTGGAAGATGACTCCGAAAAGAACAAGAAGATTGTCGCCACGAAGATTGCATCGCGCAGGCGCCAGACGCTCGTACGCACGGAATATTTCGACAAGTACATCAACGAACGCCGCATTTCGACGGTGCTCGCCATCACCGACATGCTCGGCCGCATCAACCTGGTCGTCGCCGATGGCGAAAACGAGCAGAACGGGCTTAAGTTTGTTGAAAATCCGAATATGAGCACGCAGGAACTGCAGGCGCTCTACCCCACCGCCTATGTGGTTCGCATGCGCAACCTGATGAGCGACTCCATCAAGCGCATCAACCAGATTTCGACCAAGAAGTACCTGAACAGCCTCACGGAATCGTTCTCGAGCTTTGCGCTTTCTCACGGACTTTCGATCGACAGCCTGGCCGACCTCGACCACACCCTGCCCGATACCATGCGCAAAATTCTTTCGCTCGAAATCAACTCCAAGATTCACCACCTGGCACTCGAATACATGGAAAACGACGACCAGAAGGTTTTCGACGAAATCAAGGACCTGATCGAAGAAGCGAATGCGCTGCATACGCATTATTCGTTCGGCGGTACGGGCCGCATGTTCCATGCGAAGCTCATCAAGCTGATCGACTCCGTGTTCGAAAGCTTTGACAAGGATGCCGTCAAGCACATCACCGGGCTTATCACGGTCGCCGACTGGCTCAAGCTCGAAATCGACAAGACGAGCCTCGAAAACAAGGTGTTCCCCGCCTACCAGGAATACGTGAAATACCCGACCAGCAAGATTTCGGCACTCAAGCCGATGTTCAGCTGGCTGAATTTCGAGGTTTAACCACCGAGGTGAATATGTACAAGATGTCCGAAAAGCCGCTGATTAGCGAAAAAAGAATCCGTGAGCGAGTCTCTACACTCGCCCAAGAAATCGTCGTTGCCTACGATTTCGACATCCTGCTTTCGGCCCTCACCGGGGCCTACATGTTCACCGCCGACCTGTGCCGCGAAATTGCAAGGGTTCAAGGTCCCGCAGCCATTCAGAAAAGAATCGCCTTTATCAAGGCGTCCAGCTACGGGGATTCCACCGAATCCAGCGGAAAGCTCCAGGTGCAGGGTCTCGAAAGAATCAACCTTCAGGGCAAAAAGGTCCTGATGATAGACGATATCGCCGACACCGGAACCACGCTTCTTGGACTTTTGGATATGCTCAAGAATGCCGGGGCCAAGGAAGTCCGTACCTGCGTCCTGTTGAACAAGCAGGAACGCCGTGAAGTCAACGTCACGGCGGACTTTGTCGGTTTTGAGATTGCAAACGAATTCGTAGTGGGCTACGGTCTCGACTATGCAAACGATTACCGTATGCTCCCCGAAATATGGACTCTACAGGAAGCAAACTAAATGGCGAATAACGATTTCGATGACGTTAGGCTTCATGCCACCCAGACTTTCGAAGCGGTAGAACGCAGCTACAACAAGATTGGCCGCGGAAAGCGGTTCCTGATCAATCTTGCCGTATGCCTATTGTTCTTTATCGCCGGTTTTATTGCATGCAACGTATTCAACAGCGTTCCTACCGAAGGGGCGATCGAACGGGTTGCCGCACAGCCCGACATGGTAAACAAGTGCAAGTACCGCTACGACCGCGCCATGGAATACGCCATTATGCATGAATGCGTATTCGCAAAAGGGACTCCGCACAACGAAAAGTCCCTTATCCAGCGCATCAACTACTGCACCTGCGCCCTCGAAAGTGTGCAAAAGAAAAAGCCCTATCAAAAAATGTTTGAAAACAACCTCGTAGACTTCACCTTCAAAATCCGCGAAGAAAACCTGTGCAAAGAAAACAAGGTGATCCCCACTTTGGACGAGGAAGAAGAAGAGACGAAGGACAAGGCCAAGAAATGAATATCGAAGAGATAGAACAAGCGATCCGAATTGAAGCCGAAAAGTTGGTTCACGACGAACCGCTTTCGGTGCTGATGCTCACCGAGCAGGTCCTTAACTGCAAGGACTTTGCCGCCATGCTTTCGGTAACGCTTTCGTGTCAACTCGCCGGCGAAGTGATGGACCGTGCGGAACTCGAAAAGATGTTCGACATTCTTTACCTGAAATATCCTGAACTTCTGACCTGCGCATGTAAGGACTTGCACGCGACAGTCCTTCGCGACCCCGCTTGCACCAGCTACCTGGAGCCGCTCCTGTTCTTCAAGGGATTCCAGGGACTACAGGCCTACCGCGCAGCACACGCCCTGTGGCTAGAGGGGCGTTCTTTCCCGGCAAAGATGATCCAAAGCATCGTGAGCCGCAAGTTCGGAATGGACTTCCACCCGGCCGCAAAGATTGGCCACGGCCTCCTGATTGACCACGCCACCAACATCGTGATCGGCGAAACGGCCGTAGTCGGAAACAACGTGAGTTTCTTGCACGGCGTCACCCTCGGCGGTACCGGAAAGGAAACCGGCGACCGTCACCCGAAAATTGGCAATGGCGTGATGCTCGGTGCCCATGCGCAGCTGCTCGGCAACATTCATATTGGCGATGGCGCAAAGATTGGCGCGGGAGCCGTAGTGGTTACGGACGTTCCGCCGCATACCACTTACGCAGGCGTCCCCGCTGTCGAAGTCGGACACCCCACCGACGAAATGCCGAGCTTCAATATGCAGCAGGACTTTACGCGCGACTGTGAATAAAAAAGACAAAATAAAATTCATTTCGAAAACTCTCGACGAGCTCTTTCCCGACCCGCCGATTCCTCTCGACTATTCTGATCCCTACACGCTCCTGGTCGCCGTAGTCCTGAGCGCCCAATGCACCGACCTCCGCGTAAACCAAGTTACTAAGGAACTTTACAAGAAGGCGAATACGCCCAAGGCCATGGTAAAACTCGGCGTCGAGAAAATCACCGAAATCATCAAGCCCTGCGGACTTTCAACCACCAAGGGCAAGAACATTTTCAACCTGTCTAAAATTCTCGTCGAAAAATACAACAGCGAAGTTCCTCGCACCTTCGAAGAACTCGAGGCACTCCCCGGAGTAGGCCACAAGACGGCAAGCGTCATGATGATTCACGCCTTCAAGGTTCCCGCCTTCCCCGTAGACACGCACATTCACCGCCTCGCCAAGCGCTGGGGTCTTTCCGACGGCAGCTCCGTCGAACAGACCGAAAAGGACCTCAAGAAAATTTTCCCCGAAAGCGAATGGGAAAAGCGCCACCTGCAAATCATTCTGTTCGGCCGCACCTACTGCAGGGCACTCGGCCATAAAAACGAAAACTGCCCCATCTGTAAGATAGTAGGCAGTAATTAGGATGCAAGGTCCCTGAGCCTGCCGAAGGGTCTAAAAAAGGCTGCCTCAAATGATGAGAACAGCCTTTTTTGTATAAGCCAATGCAATTTTTAAATGCGCATCGAGATGTCGAGCGCCTTCACGCTATGCGTAAGTGCACCGACCGAAATGTAGTCGAGACCAAGCGTCGCGATTTCCTTCGCACGTTCAAGCGTCATGTTGCCGGAACCTTCCACCAGACACTTGTCGCCGCTTTCCTTGATAATCTTCAAAGCTTCAGCCATCATCTCGTTGCTCATATTATCGAGCATAATGACATCGACGCCCTTGTTCAAGAGTGCGCGCAGCTGGTCGAAGTTTTCGACTTCCATTTCGACCATCAGGTTCTGCTTGTTGTTTTTCTTCACAACTTCAAGCGCCTGGAGCACGCCACCTGCAGCAGCAATGTGATTGTCCTTCACCAGCACCATATCAAAGAGACCCATGCGATGGTTGGAACCGCCACCTACGCGGACCGCATACTTCTGCAAGGTACGGAAACCGGGAACCGTCTTACGGGTATCGAGCACCTTCGTCTTTCCCGCCTTCAAGGCTTCCTGGAAAGTATGGGCGACGGTCGCCACACCGGAAAGCTGCTGGATAAAGTTCAGGAGCGTACGTTCACCCGTCAAAAGTTCGTGAGTCGTGCCGTCCATTTCGGCAATCAGGTCACCCTTCTTCACGACGTCGCCATCTTTCTTATGGAGCGTCACCTTCACGTTCGCCTTGAGTTCCTGGAACACAAGCTCAATCACCGGGAGGCCGGCAAGCACACCGTCTTCTTTCGCAATCAGGCGGGCATGCTGTTTCTGGTCTGCAGGAATGGTCCATTCGCTGGTGACATCGCCCGTACGCACGTCTTCGGCCAAAGCCAGACGAATCATGGTGAGGGCATCTTCGGTAGGAAAAACTGGAGTAGAATTATCACCGTACATAGGTAGTGGTTAGTGGTTGGTGGTTAGTGGTTAGGCCGTAGGAAGTTTTCTTATAATCGCGGCTTTGCCGCCTTACTATTCCTGTCTACTGCCTACTGTTTACTGTCTACTGTTACTGTGCGCCTTTACCGGTCAGCACCACATACACCGTGCGAACCAGAATCTGGAAATCCAGGAGCAAGCTCATGTTCTCGAAGTAATACATGTCGTACTGCAGCTTGATTTTCACGTCTTCGGTGCTAGTGTCGTAGTGGTGGCACACCTGCGCCCAACCGGTCAGGCCCGGCTTCATCTTGAGGCGGCTAATGTAATAGGGAATCTGTTCGCGAAGCTGGCTAATGAACACGGCACGTTCCGGTCGCGGACCCACCATGCTCATGTCACCTTTCAACACACATAAAATCTGCGGGAGTTCATCGATACGGGTCTTGCGCAAGAACTTACCGATTTTCGTAATACGCGGATCATCCTTAGTCGCCCACTGGGCACCGAACTTTTCAGCATCGGTACGCATCGTGCGGAACTTGTAAACCGTAAACGGCTTTCCATAAAGGCCAATACGTTCCTGCGAATAAAAAATCGGACCACGGTCATCGAGCTTAATCGCTATAGCCGCAAACAAGCAGACCGGGAACGAAATCAGTCCCAAGAAAGCACCGAACAAGATATCGATGATGCGCTTGACACGCACCTGCCACAACGGCATCGTAAAGGCAAAAAGTTCCTGGAGTTCAAAACCGTAAACAAGGTTCGCCTTGAACTGCCCATGCACGACATTGTAAAGTTCCGGTACCAGGTAAATATGAACGCGCTGATCGCACACCCAAACAAGCACGCGCATAATTTCTTGCGGCGAAGAACTTTCGTGCGCAATGATAATGCCCGTCACCTTGTACTTCTTGATAAGCGATGCAAGGTCGGCGTACTTTCCAAGCACAGGAACATTCGCGAACTCATGATCCATCACCTGGAAACGTTCATCGACAAAGCCTACGACACGCTGACCGCGTTCGGGAGTCTTCGCCAAGGCCTCGGCAATTTTTCGGCCCGCTTCAGTAGCCCCGAGCACCAGAATGTTGTTCGCCCCAAAGCCGCGGCTCAAAAGTCCACGTAGGCAGCGATAAATCACCATTCTAAAAAGCACCACCAGGAAAAGCGCAAAGCCGCCGTAAATGAAAATCCACGGGAAGCGAGACCCATAAAGGTATCCGCTACTGAGAGGTTCGTTCGCCACGATCTTGCTGATGAATTCAGCGCCAAACAGGACTGCGATAATGACAACGATACCGATAACCACCGCACGCAGAACGCGCAGAATCTGGTGCGTTCTCGACATCAACAGCCACGACCGGTAAAGCCCCGCACAGGTGAACAACAAAAGCCAGCCCACGTTCAGGACAATTCCCATGTGGGCATACTCGGCAAAGGCCTTGTTCGGGTCGAACTTGTCAGCAATCAAGCCGCTATGGAACTGCACCCAAAAGGCGAGTACAAAACAAATAAACAACGCCACGAAGTCCGAAAGGACAACGAGGATACGTTCCAATGTAGCGGCACGAATCATAATGACCTTAAACTACAAAATCGAGGTCGAGAAAGTTATCCGTTACGCGAGGAAACGAATCACCTGGCTCTTTTCCACAATTTCGGGCAGGGCATCGATAGCGTCCACAGCCTTGGAAGCCCTACAATCCTGAGTCTTTTCGGTAATCACCACCACAGAGACCTTACCCGGATCGTTCACGTTCTTCTGGATAATGGTTTCGATCGAGATGCTGTTTTCGGCGAGGATGCTCGTAATCTTTGCAAGCACGCCGCATGCGTCACGGGAAGTGAAACGCAGGTAGTAGCGAGAAGACGTTTCCGAAATCGGCACGAGCGTTGCGGAATTTTCGACGTTGAACCAGCCCATCGGGAGCGCCTTGCGATTACCGTTGTCAGTAGAGCGGGCAAGGGAAACGAGGTCAGCCACCACGGCAGAGGCGGTCGGGAGTCGGCCAGCACCGGCACCGGTCTGGACGGTTTCGCCAAGGTTATCGCACTTGAGGTACACGGCATTGATAACGCCGTTCACGTTCGAGAGCAGGTTTTCGTTAGAGACAAAGCACGGATGCACACGGGCGTCCACGCGATCACCGTCGCGGTGGTAAATGCCGAGCAGCTTCACGCAGCAGCCGATTTCCTTTGCAAACGCGATATCCTGGGCGGTAATCTTCGAAATACCCGTCACGTGAATCTTTTCAAAGTCCACGCGCTTGCCGCTGCAAAGGCTTGCAAGCAAGGCAGTCTTGTGAGCAGAGTCAATACCTTCGATATCGAAAGTCGGATCCGCTTCGGCAAAGCCGAGCTTCTGGGCATCCTTCAGCACGACGTCGAAGTCGAGGCCTTCGTCGGCCATACGGGAAAGGATATAGTTACAGGTGCCGTTGATAATGCAGCTCAGGTGTTCCACCGTAGAACCGAGCAGGCCTTCCTGCAGGCTACGGATAATAGGAATGCCACCGCCCACGGCTGCTTCGAACAGCACATGCAGGCCCTTTTCGGCTGCGAGCGGGAAAATTTCGTGACCGTACTTGGCAAGGAGAGCCTTGTTCGCCGTCACCACGTGCTTACCGGAATTGAGGGCGGCCAAGATCCACTTGCGCGGCATGTTGTAGCCACCGGCGAGTTCCACGAGCACGTCGATGTCGTCACCGGCGATCATTTCGTCGGCGTTGGTCGAAACCTTGTAGCCCTTTGCCTTGTACGGGGCAACTTCTTCTTCGGATTTTGCGCAAATGCAGGCAAGCTGCAGTTCAACGCCAAGCTTTTCCTTGTATTCGGCGATTTTCTGTTCGAGAATCTGAATAACACCGCCACCGACGGTTCCAGTACCAATAAGTCCAATACGCAGCATAGGGCGTCTCCATTTTAAATTTTACGGGGTAAATTTAGTAAAGTAGATTGTAGGCTGTCGGCAATAGACAGCGAGCAAAAATAACTTCATCAACTTTTTTTCCTTCTTCTTACAAATGTAATAAAAAAAACATTTTCGGCAACCGGATTTCGTTTATCTCCCTTTACAAAAATAGCTCCCATCGAATGCGGCCTTTTTCCTTTTTTTATATTTATAATTATGGAACAAGCATCCGTTAACCCGGCAATCGGCTCTATTCTCGATGAGCAAAAACTGAAGAACATCGTCTACCCTGCTAGACTATTCAGGACTCGCCTAAACGAAGAATTTTTACGAGCGAACCGAACCCGCAAGCCCTTCCTCTATATCAAGATGTATGCCCACCAGTACGACTTTTTCGGCTGGGGCAGTCCGAACAAGACCGTCGAGGACACCTGGAAAATCAGTATCCTCACCATGTTTTCGCACCTGCGCTTTATCGATGTCCTCGGATTCCTTTCCGATGGTAGCGGTATCGGGCTCATCTTGCTCAATTCCGACCTTTCCACGCTGGAATCGATTCGAAAGGAAATTCTACACAAGCTGAACGACGCGGGCCTCATCCAGACGCTCCGCATCAAGCCGAAACGTCCAATTTTCGAAGCCTACATCTACACCGGACTTCAGGAAAAGGATAATCTGGAACTGACCGACAAGATCCAGGAATTCAACAGCACCAACGGAAGCTTCTTTACCCTTTCGCGCCTGAACCTCGACCATATCTGGGAACATCCGCATACCATCCGCTTCCGTCACATCATCAAAAGAATTGTGGACGTCACCTGCACAAGCTTTGCAATCGTACTGACGTCTCCCCTGCTTTTGTTCTGCGCGCTCGCCGTCAAGATTAGCGACTCCAAGGGTCCCGTCATTTTCAAGCAGACCCGCGTAGGCAAGAACGGCAAGCTGTTTACCATGTACAAGTTCCGCAGCATGTACGTGGACGCCGAAGAACGCAAGAAAGAACTGATGGCCCTCAACGAGACGGGCGGAAAGACGTTCAAGATGAAGAACGACCCGCGTATCTATCCGTTCGGTCACATTCTCCGCAAGTTCAGCCTCGACGAACTCCCGCAGTTTTTCAACATCATCAAGGGCGACATGTCCATCGTGGGTCCGCGTCCGCCAATTCCATCCGAAGTGGCAGAATACGAACCGTGGCACAGAATGCGTTTATCCGTAACCCCAGGACTCACTTGCATTTGGCAAGTGAGCGGACGAAGCAACATCAGTTTCGAAGGCCAGATGCGCCTGGACAACGACTATATCAAACGCAACGGAAAACTGGGCGACGACTTCGCGCTCATTCTGAAAACGTTCAAGGTCGTATTCAAGGGCGACGGCGCCTACTAATCGACAAAGCATTTCATCTTGTCACGCCCGACATTCGTCGGGCGTTTTTTGAAATCCATTGCATACAAATACATTAAAAACTATATTTAATCTGAATTGTGAAGGAGGTTAGAAGATGATTTGTCCTAAATGCGGTAGAAAATATGAAAACGACATGCCCCAATGCCTGTGGTGTGACGCTCCCAATCCTACAATGAATAAGCAAGCGGAACCCGCACAAGAACCAATTCCAGAAAAGATTGATGGAACAAGTGTAACTGCAGAGCAAAATTACGAATGTTCGGAATCCTCTAAAACTAAAGAACCCGAAGACAACACCAAGCCCCGCAAAGGGACACTTATTTTCTGGATGAGCGTTATTTTCGGTGAGTTGGGTGTACACTGCATTATGAGCGGGAGAACCTTGAGAGGATGGTTGTACCTCTTTTTCGGAGGATTCACATTCAATTTTCTGAAAGGATTTCTAAGTCCACTTAACATCCATTTCCCGCTTGGGGTGCATATTCTGATGAACCTGGCAAGCATCGTCGTTACAGTCCTTGCATGCATCGACGTCTGGAAGATTGCACAAGGCAAATACGTTCATTTCAAAAAAGGCTTTGCATATACAGGCGCAAAATGGATGTTCGCCATTGCCATTTTGTGTTACATGAGTAACGGAATATTTATTGCAGCTTCAACCACCAAAACCATCAGTAACGGATTTTTCAACATAGAAACCTACGAGAGAACCGATGACAACGTTCAAGCCTGTCAAGAAAGCATGGCCTCTTCTGTAGAAGATTACATCAATAGACAAGAGAAATTCTTTGCAGCCGAAAAACGGTTAGGAAATTTCGAAGAAATTGCGTTCATCCCGACCGCATACAAATGCCGCATCAATCACTTTGTCTCACAAGACCTTGGGATAGGGATAAGCATCAAATATAGATCCTTTATTACAGCCTGCAAAACAGGATCCATCTGGACATTCTCTGCGTCCGTTCAAGATGACAAACTCGTCTGGTACACCACCACTCCCAAAGACGAAAATTGCAAGGAAGCGTTCCCGAAACTGTACGAGATTAAATAGTTCGGAGTCACCTGACACCTAATCACTGTCTACTGCCTACTATTTTTCTACATTCAAGTCATGCCTGAAAAGACTCTACTTCTGCTTGACTCCTACGCGCTTGCGTTCCGCATGTTTTACGCCTATTCGCAGAACCCGCTGAAAAACAGCCAGGGCGAAGAGGTTTCGATGATGCATGGCTACTGGGGTGCGGTACTCCGCATTCTCGCGAAGCACAAGCCGACGCATTTTGCGATTGCACGCGACGTGGCTCACACCAAGACATTCAGGCACGAACTTTACCCCGACTACAAGGCCAATCGCGGCCCCATGCCCGAAGAAATGGCGGCACAGATGCCGCTCCTTGGCGAAAGTCTGGAAGCAAGCGGAATTCCGCTCTTGTCGGAACCGGGCTACGAAGCGGATGACGTGATGGCCTCTACTGCCACCGCCGCAATCGAGGCTGGCTTTGATCACGTAGTCATCTTGAGTAAAGATAAGGACATGTCGCAGATTGTAACCGACAAGATCCATCTTTTCCACTTGACAAAAGGCGCCGACGGCATCGACTTTGGCCCCGAACAGGTTCTTGAAAAATACGGACTTCCGCCCGAAAAAATTCGCGACTATCTGGCACTCATGGGAGACGCTAGCGATAACGTTCCCGGCGTTCCGAAGGTGGGCCCGAAAACCGCCATCCAGTTGCTGAACGACTTCGGCGACATGGACAACCTTTACGCAAACCTGGATAAAGTCACCAAGAAGGGATTGCACGACAATCTGGAAAACAACCGCGAAAAGGCTTTCCTCAGCCGCGAACTGGTGACGCTCCAGACAAAACGCGCCTTTAGCGGAAACCTCGACACGCTCGAATACAACGGCCTGCACGTTGATACCTTGGCGCAGATGTTCAAAGATCACGAAATCAACAGCCTGCTTCGCCTTTTGGAAGGTATTCCCAGCAAGACGGGCTTTGTAAAAAAGGTTGGTGAGCCTGCCGAACCAACCAAAGGCCCTTCGGCAAGCTCAGGGACCTTAAATGACGACGGCAAGTTCACTGAGCCTGCCGAAGTGAATCAGAATAAAACAATCGATGCACCGCCGACATACATTTGCGTCGATACTGACGAAATCTTCGAGCAGATGAAAGCCGAATTTGCCGCTGCAAGCACAGTAGGCATCGACACCGAAACCGACGGACTCGACCCCATGCAATGTAACCTCGTGGGGCTTTGCCTTTCGGCAGACCCCGCCAAGGGCTACTACATTCCGCTCGGGCACTGCGACGACATCGGATTCCCGCTGCCGACAGGTCCCAAGGGCAATTACGACTTGAACAAGGTAAAGGCATGGTTCAGCGAATTCATCGCCGACAACGCGCCAGTCGCAGGCACCGAGAAACCGCGCGAACTCGTTTTCCATAACGCAAAATTCGACTTGCATGTACTCGCGCGCGCCTTCAGGATTCCGCAGAGCGCTATCGACAACGCGAACCTCATCGACACGCTGATTGCCGCATGGATGCTTTCGCCGGGGCAGTCGGGCCTTGGTCTCGACAACCAGGTGATGCAGCGCCTGCAGCACGAAATGATTCCGATTGAAAACTTGATTGGTCGCGGCAAGAATCAGATTACTTTTAACCGAGTCAACATCAAGGATGCAACAGAATACGGCGCCGAAGACGCAGTCTATACGCTTCGCCTGTGGGAACCGCTCCGCCGCGAGCTAGAAAAGCTCGACTACGTGAAGTATTTCTTCGAGCAAGAAATGCCGCTCTTGAAGGTTCTATACCAAATGGAATCTGTGGGAGTCGCAATCGATGTTCCCACCCTCAAGACGCTGGAACAGGAACTGCAACGCCGCATCGAAAATCTTGAAAAAGAAATCTGCGACATGGCGGGAGTCGAATTCAACATCGGCTCGCCCAAGCAACTCGGCGAAGTCCTTTTCGATACGCTAGGACTTCCGCAAATCAAGAAGCGTAGCACCGACGCCGTCGTCCTCGAAGAACTCAGCTACAAGGCCCCGCACCCAATCGTTTTCGCCGTCATCGAATACCGCGAACTCAAGAAGATGCAAAGCACCTACATCTCCGTGCTCCCGACGCTGGTGAATCCGGATACCAAGCGCATCCACACGAGCTTTATCCAGTGGGGCACCGCAACGGGCCGCCTTTCCAGCCGCGATCCGAACCTACAGAACATTCCCGTTCGCAGCGACCTCGGTAAAAAGATTCGCGCATCGTTCGTTCCGCAGCACAAAGACAACGTTATCCTCGCGGTAGACTACTCGCAGATTGAATTGCGCATGCTCGCCCACTTGAGTGGGGACGTTGCCCTTATCGAAAGCTACAAGGAAGGCATCGACATTCACGCCCGCACCGCTGCAGCCATTTACGGAGTCAAGCTCGACGAAGTCAACAGCGATATGCGCCGCGATGCCAAGGTGGTGAATTTCGGCGTACTCTACGGCATGACCGCCTTCCGCCTAAGCCGCGACCTGAAAATTCCGATGTCGCAAGCAAAGGACTTTATCACCGGCTACTTCGACATGTATCAAGGCGTGCAGCGATACATCGAAGACATCAAAGCGGCCGCCCACCGCGACGGCTACGTAGAAACGCTTTCGGGCCGCCGCCGCTACATTGCAGGCATTGACTCCAGCGATCGCATGGAATCGCAGATGGCCGAGCGCATGGCCGTGAATACTCCCGTCCAAGGCTCCGCCGCCGACCTCATCAAGATTGCGATGATCCGCATCCAGAAGCGAATCAACGAAGAAAACCTTCCACTCAAGATGATGCTGCAGGTGCACGACGAACTCGTATTTGAATGCCCCCGCGACCAAGTGGAACCCATGTCGCAAATGGTGAAAGCCGAAATGGAAGGCGCCATGCAGCTCAAGGTTCCGCTTGTCGCAAGCGTCGGCTTCGGCGAGAACTGGCTAGAGGCGCATTAAGCAACCCTAAACCGGCGAAAACCTTATATACAAAAAAAAGCTCCCCGAAGGGAGCTTTTTTAAATAACCTAAAACTTCACCTATTAGTAACCACCAATGGTCGCGGTGCAGTTAAGGGGCTTGACAATCAACGGAGATGCCGGAGCAGGTTGAATAGCCTTATAATGAGACACTTCAACACTTTCACCATTAAGTTCAACCTTGCAATCCGCAGTGGAGCCGTTGAAGCTAATCGCACTAGAGTAAGGATGCGTGATGGTATAAGTCACACCTTCCTTCAGTGTCTTTTCATCATCTGTTGCTGTCGACAAGTCAAATTCGTTTTCAGGACCTTCCGTACCCCTAACAGCCGGGCATTCAAATTCCTGAACAGAATTGTCATCATTGCTGACGGTAACCTTCGGAGCAACAGTAGTCTCACTGGTAAATGTATACGTACCGATTTCCGAAGTTCCTTCTGCGCCAGACCACTGGTATCCCGTAATCGTAGCGCCTGCAGAACTACATGTCGCCGTCCAGGAAACAGTTGCACCTGAAGCTCCGGTATAATCGTATGTAGACAAAGCTTCAGTTGTACAAGTACAGGTAATCGCGACACCGTTCACCTGCAGCGGAGAACATTCAATTACAGAATTCTTCATGCCCATCGTCACGGTCAGCGTGGCCGTTTTCTTACCCGATGTTCCATAGGTTACCGGAGAAGAGGTCATGCCCGTACCATCACCGTCGCTACCGAAATTCCATGAATAGGATGCGCCAAGGAAATCCTGCATCGAACCTTCCGACAAATTCGGGGTAAAGTTCCACGCAACAGAACCACCCTTGTCTATCGTTGCCTTACCCGGGGCACAACCACCAAGGCCAGTCACAACTACGCCACCGGCAGAAGAAGACGAACCGACCGGGTCAGTTCCACCAACCGAGGACGAAGAACTCTTAATCACCCAACCAGCGCTGCTCTTGGGAATCGTTCCGTCGCTACTGCTATTCACCGTAGATTCCGAAGAAGCTACGTCTCCCTCGCTGCTCATCGGGGCGTCGGGATCTTTCAAATAATCGGCATAAGTCAAGGCGCAGCCCAGGCTATCGGCCTTGCAGCTTTCAATCGCCTTTTTCTTCAACTCGGCTCTTTGTTCGGGCGTGGTGTACTGGTCAGCCACGATACCGTCCATTTCATCGTACTTATTGATATTACCTTCGCCACAGGCCCAAAATGCTCCAGTGGCAACCAGCGCAGAAAGTCCTGCCAAAAGTTTCTTATTCATATAAAACCTCTTGTGCGAAAAATACATTATTAGAAGTCAAAGCGTTACAGTTGTAAGCATTTTCGTGTCTAAAAGCACTGAAATTTGCCCTTTTTCGCGTATTTTTGCGATTTTTTTACAAAAACTATTCTTCTTCCACCGAAATCTTGCGCTGGCCGGTAATGAACTGGTGCACGTAAGGGTTGCTGGTGTTCTTGATTTCATCCACGGTGCCCACTTCGATAATGCGGCCGTTGTAAAGCATCGCGATACGGTCGGCCACCTTGAAGGCACTCACCATGTCGTGCGTCACCACCACAGACGTCACCCCGAGCTTGCTCTGCATATCGAGAATCAAGTCGTTAATCACGTCACTCGTGATAGGATCGAGGCCGGTCGTCGGTTCGTCGTACAACAGGATTTCAGGGTTCAGGGCAATCGCGCGAGCCAAGGCAACGCGCTTACGCATACCGCCCGAAAGTTCAGACGGCATCTTGGTGCGGAATTCAGGCACCAGGTTAATCATCTGGAGCTTTTCGGTCACCA
Source organism: uncultured Fibrobacter sp. (assembly GCF_947166265.1). Taxonomy (NCBI): domain Bacteria; kingdom Pseudomonadati; phylum Fibrobacterota; class Fibrobacteria; order Fibrobacterales; family Fibrobacteraceae; genus Fibrobacter; species uncultured Fibrobacter sp. The sequence goes on from NZ_CAMVDO010000005.1 coordinate 131,518, forward strand.
CATCCTGAATCTGCTTTTCGGAAAGTTCCGGGTGATGTTCACGCAGAGCGAACGCAATATTCTCGCCGGTATCCATCGAGTCAAAAAGCGCACCCATCTGGAAAAGCATACCCATCTTGCGGCGGATAGTATGCGTATCGAAAAACTTCGGCGTACTGATCGTTACACCGTCCACTGTTACCTCACCACCGTCCGGTTGCAAAAGGCCGATCATGTGCTTTAGAATCACCGACTTTCCGCCACCGGACTTACCGATAATCACCATCGTCTCGCCACGGCGAATGTCAAGGTTCACGTCGCAAAGCACATCCTGCGGGCCAAAGGATTTTTTCAGTCCCTTGAGGCGAATGGCAATATCGTTCGGATCGATTTTTACGTTAGGCATAACTTACCTTAGAAGAACAGGATAGCATCCATCACAAAGTCAGCAATCAAAATCATGAGGCAGCTGGAAACCACCACGCTCATGGTAGCAATTCCCACGCCGCGGGCACCCGCCTTGGCATTGATGCCGTGGTAGTAACCCAGCAAGAAAATCAGGGTTCCAAAGACAAACGACTTGAGCACCCCGGACCACAAGTCCATCGGGTCGAACAGGTACTGCATCCCAGTTACGTAGGTATAGGTCGTGATGTCGAGACCGAGCACGCACACGATCCAGCCACCGATAATGGCAAGCGCATTCGAAATCACCGTAAGGCAGGGCACCATCGTAAAGAACGCCACAAAACGCGGAAGCGCCAAGTAACGGTAAGGTTCAAGTCCCAGCACCGTATAAGCCGCAAGTTCTTCCTTTTCTTTCATGGAACCGAGTTCTGCAGCAACAGCAGAACCCACGCGGCCCGAAAGCACGATCGCCGTAAGGAGCGGTCCAAGTTCAATCAGGATCATCTTACACGCCGCCGTCCCCACAAATTTGTCTGCAACCAGGTTGTGGAATTCGAATTCCGCCTGCACCGTCGCGACCATGCCCGTAAAAATCGAAGTCACGAACAGCAACGGAAGCGATGACACGCCAATCGAAATCATCTGCTTCACTATCAGCGACGGATTCTTATGGACATACCGCATCTGCTTGAGCGTATTCAACAGGATGCACACCACCTCACCGATATTGGCAATACCGGTCACGATAATCTTTCCAAGCCAGGCAAAGGGGAGTACTACAAACGACATACGCTACTTCCTAGAAACTCCCGAAATCGGTTGCACCCATATCGCTACTGTCATCGTAGGCGTAGGCCTCGCCACCGCCCTCTTCTTCGGGGGCCGCGTCGTAGAAGGTCGTATATTCCGGAATGAACGTCATCGGAATATCCTTGACCGAACCGTTACGGTGCTTTGCAACAATCAGTTCCGCAGAATGTTTGTCTTCTTCGCGGTGAGTCTGCACGAACTTACGTTCCACGAACCACACCATGTCGGCATCCTGTTCGATAGAACCCGATTCACGAAGGTCAGACAGCTGCGGGCGTTCGCGGCCCTTTTCTTCGACCTTACGGCTAAGCTGGGCAAGAGCAATCACAGGAATCTGCATTTCCTTCGCGAGGATTTTCAAGCCACGGGAAATCGCGCCGATGGCGACCGCGCGGTTTTCTTCCTTGCCGGTTTTCATCAGCTGCAAGTAGTCGATAATGAGCAGGTCAAGCTTGTTCTTGCGCTTAAGCTGACGCGCCTTGCTCATCAGTTCCATAATGCCCAGGTCGGCATTATCGTCCACGTAAAGAGGCGCCTTCTGAATAGGCGACACGGCGGCGATCAGCTTTTTCTTTTCATCGCTGTTCAGGTAACCATTACGGAGCTTGCTCTGGTCAATCTGCGCTTGCGAACAAAGTAAACGTTGCGCGAGCTGGACGCCATCCATTTCGAGGCTGAAAAAGGCTACGTTCTGGTTGTAGTTGATTGCAGCATTCGCCGCAATCGTGAGCGCAAAAGACGTCTTACCCACACCGGGGCGGGCCGCCAAAATAATCAGGTCGGAACGCTGCAAACCGTTCGTGAGTTCATCGAGTTCGGTAATGCCCGTACGGATTCCCGTAATGCCGTCCTTGCGATTGTTCAGGCGTTCAAGGAGCGGTGTCACAAAGCTCTGGATAGGCTTCAGGGAGTCTCGAATCTGGTCGTCGGCAATGGCAAAGATGTCGCGTTCGGCGTCCTGCAAAACCTCGTCGGGTAAAGCGGCCGGATCCATCGCATTCTTGATCACCGTCGACGAAGACTTGATCAACTTGCGAAGCGTCGCCTTCTTGCGCAACAGTTCAATATGGAACTCCACGTTCGCCGAAGACGCCACCGATTCCATGAGTTCGAACAGGTATTCGCGACCGCCCACGAGCGTAAGCTTGTTCATGGTCTCCAGTTCGGCGGCAAGCGTCACCAGGTCGATCGGAGTCACGTTGCGGTTAAGCGTACAAAGGGCCGTCCAAATCAGCTGGTGCTTTTCCAGATAGAAAAAGCTTTCGTCCTTGATAATCATGACGGCGTTTCCCATCACATCGGGGTCACGCAAAATACTTCCCAGCAGGCAACGTTCGGCATCCAGGTCCATCGGGACCTGGCGACCTTCGTAACTACTCTGTTGATTTTCAAAATCAGCCATAACACCTTAGCGACGAATCATTCCTCGTCGCCATCCATCATAATTTTAAGTTCTTTCAATTTGCGCCACAAAGTTGCACGGCTGATTCCAAGCCGCTTGCAGACTTCGGTTCGGTTATTGTCGCATACACTCAAGGCATGCAGAATGTGCCTACGTTCCATTTCTTCGAGCGAAAGCAGTTCATCGGAAGATTCCTCTGCAGCATGCCCCGCCTTCTTTTGCTTGTCGGCACCGTCAAACGATATTCCGGGGATTTCAACCGAGGGCACCACCACTTCGCTTTCTAGCGCACCATCCTTGATATGCGGAATGGCAACCGTCTGTTCACGGGCTTCCGCCTGTACTTCTTCGGGCAAGTCCTCCAGGTGAATCACGCCACCTTCGGCAAGGACAATCGCATGTTCGAGAATGTTTTCCAGTTCGCGGATGTTGCCAGGATAAGAATACTTGGTAAGCGCATAGAGGGCCGCCGGTTCCACATCGACAATTTCTTTCCCCTGCGCATCCTTGTTCTTGAGGATAAAATACTTGATCAGGTTCGGAAGCGCCGCCTTGCGTTCCCTGAGGGGCGGAAGTCTTAGGTGGAAAGTGTTCAGTCGGTAGTAAAGGTCTTCGCGGAAAGACCCGTTCTGCATAGATTCCTGCAGGTCGCGGTTGGTCGCCGCCAAGACGCGCACATCCAAGTAGCGAGGTTCAGTCTCGCCCACGCGCCGAATTTCGTGACTCTGCAAAAAGCGCAACAGCTTGACTTGCGTGGCTGCAGACAGCTCGCCGACTTCGTCCAGGAAAAGGGTTCCGCCATTCGCGGATTCAAACAGGCCCTTCTTGTCGGCGGTCGATCCCGTATAGGAACCTTTCTTGCTTCCGAAAAGTTCGCTTTCCACCAGGTTCTCGGGAATGGCGCCACAGTTGACCGCCACAAACGGTTCGGCCGAACGCTTGCTGTAACGGTGAATGACATTTGCCAGGAATTCCTTGCCCGAACCGGACTCGCCGGTGATAAGCACGGAGCTGTTGGTAGGCGCCACCTTGTAGACCGTCTTGAGAATCTTGCGCATCTCGGGAGTGTTTCCCAAAAGTCCGTCCAGCACCTGGGATTCCATCAGCTGGTTGTTGGACTTGTTCTGCAGCTGCGACTGCACCTTTTGCGCAAGCGTTTCCAGTTGCGAAACCGTCAGGGGCTTTTTCAGAAAACTGGTCGCACCGCGGGTAATCGCAGATGCCGCCCCCTGCCAATTGCGGTCATCGCACAAAACAAAGATTTCGATTCCCGGCTTGAGTTCCTTCAAGAAACTCACCATGTCCATATTGTCTTGCATCAAGAAAGGCACCTCGACAAACGCAAGGTCTATCGGGTTCTTCTTGACGATGGGCATGAGGTCTTTTTCGTTACGGCACACCAACAAGTTCGCTCCCGGTACTGACCAGGAACGTTCCACACCGTCGATAAACTTCTGATCCAAATCCGCGATCAGGACATTCATCGCGAACTCTAGCTGTGGCTCTTGATAATTTCTTCGACTTTAGCGCGAAGGGCTTGCAGGTCCACGGGCTTGTTGAAGGTCGCCGCAGCGTCAAAATGCTGGGCAATCATCAGGTAGTCCTCACCAGAGGTTCTTCCACCACCGCTCACGGCAATGGTACGGTCGCTCATCCCCAGGCGGCGGAGATCCAGAATGACCTCGTAACCATCAACATCCGGCATAATGATGTCGGTGATGATGACATCGTAGGTCTTGCTCTGGTACAGAGCCTTCGCCTCGCGACCATTTTTCGCAGTCTCCACGTTGTAGCCCTTAATTTCCAGGGCAGACTTCAACATCAGATTGAACTGCTCGTCGTCGTCGATAATCAGAATAGTAGGCACTAATCCTCCTTCGTTTCGGTTTCCAATGGCCAATATAGATAAAATGTAGTTCCTTCGCCCAAAGTTGTCTGCACCGTAAAGTAGGCATTACCCTCTTTTAGGAGCCTTAAAGCAGAAGAAAGGCCCAGTCCAAGACCCTCGCCGGGTGCCTTAGTCGTAAAGAACGGTGCAAAAATACGTTCCAGGGTATTGGAATCCATGCCCGTACCCGTATCGGAAATATCCATCTTGGCATATTTTCCCGGGGGAACCGGAGGAGCGTAAGGCATCACCAGCTGCGTTTCCAGCACAGCCTCCTGCAGTCTAAAGGTAAGCCTACCACCGGTCGTCTTCATGGCAAAAATGGCGTTATTCGCAAGGTTGCTTATAATGCGGTCCAAAGAAGCCACGATTCCCTTGATCTTCAGCGTTCGGTCGAGATCGTCGCTATGCACCACAATGTTCGGCGGAAGCGTCAAGGAAATCTTCTTCACCACGTCTTCGATAATCATGTACGGCGAGAATACAATCGCAGGCGTTGCCGCGTTCGCATTGCCGCGGATGGCGTTCAGCAGTTCGCCGAGCGAAGTCTTGCCACGTTCAGCGGCCTTGAGCGCCTCCGTAATGAACATATACGCCTGGTGGTCGGGCGGAAGCATTTCCTGCGCCAGCTGGCAGAAACCAATCTGCGAACCCAGGATATTGTTATAGTCGTGGGCAAACGCGCCGCACATCGTTCCCAGTTCTTCGAGTCTCGAATGAATGAACTTTTGTTCGCGCAGCATGTTACGTTCCTGTTCAAGACGCCGCTGTTCAGTCATATCCACCTTAAGGAATAGCACCTTATACGGAGCGCGCCCTTGAATGATCGGAATGTACATGTTGTCAAACGTCTGGATAGGTTCGCCGTCCTTAGAAAGCCTGTTGGCTTCGTCCTGCGAAATTTCCTTGCCCGTCTTATCCTCGAAAGACGTGTAGACCATGACTTCGCCATTTTCGCGGGCCTCTTTCTCGTAGGTCGTAATATCTTCGGGATTGTCGCTTGCGCCCCAACGGGGGCCGCGTTTTTCCAGGTCCTTGTCGTTTTGCATCTGGAACACGCCGCGTTCGCTCTTATACCACACTCTAAACGGAAGCGCGTTAATCAGCGTGTTCAGCACATTTTCCTTTTCCGCCTTCACGTGGGCTTCCTTGTTCAGGCGGTCCTGATAACGCACCAGGTCATGCGTATATTCCACGTACTGTTCGTTCAGCGTCTTGATATTCTGCTGCAACAGAAGCGTCTTGGACTGGTCCGCAAAGTAGGCGACATTTATGACCGAGGTCAAAGTCTGACGGCACTTGAAAAAGTGAATCCTGAGCACATGGACTTCTCCCCCCATGCTCACGCGAACATCGCTATACGACGACTCGCGGAAAAAATCGAGATTCGGCGGGAACAGGCTCTTGATGGACTTTCCATGCAGACTGGCCGACGACTGTCCAAGCAGCTTGGAGGCGCCACGGTTCACGTACTCAATGCGGCCACGGTCATCGAAATAAATGATACCGTCGTCAAGCCTGCTGATGAGTTTCTGCAAGAACCAGTAGGCGCTCTTGTCCCTAAACCTCGCCGAAGTATAATACTGTCCGCAAAGAATCGCAAGGAACAGGCAGATAAACTGATGCCACACCAGGAAATGGAAACTGCCCACCCAGACTTCGAAACGGGTCGCAATCGGAATCACAAAATCAAAAAGCGTTGCAAGGACAACCAGCACAATGTAGCAGCCCACCATATAGGCCCCCGTCTGCGTCACGGTCGCATCCAGGGAATGTAGCGTACCGCGCAAAAGCTGATAAATAGTCGCAACGCACGAAGGCAGCACAAAAATCAGGTAGGCAATCGTGAAGCACACGAAAATAGGATAGTTTTCGAAAGGCCGGATTCCTAGAATTTGTACATTCGTGACCGCTTCGGGCGCAATGATTAGCAACAAAGTAATCAATGCGACCGTCACGCAACCCATCACAGAAGACATCATTCCCGCAGAACTGCGTTTGTCGAACAGAACCAGTTCGCCAATATCATAGGTAACCATTGTTACGCGAACCCAGAACAAGGCCTGAATTCCAAACAGGAGCATACGGCCCACATAGGCCGGTGTTCCCACCTCGATTTCTCCACCGAAAAAGATAATTCCGATAATCCCGCCCAAGTTCCAGGCAATGTTGATGAGCGTCATCCGGCGCAGCGGTACCGGCAAGTAATGCATCGAAATTTTTCGTCCGAGCATCATCGGGAACGATAGTGACAGCGCTAGCGCCACTACCGAAAGTACCAGGAGGTACGGGGAATCGGAATACAGACTTTCGGACATGCTACCTCATACGGCGAACACCAAACGTTTCCGTCTTGTCGTAAGAATCCTTTCCACTAAAGTGTTCCACAGTTTCTTCGTCAAGATTCATATTCGGAATAAATTTACATTCCAAATCGATCTTGTAGATATAGGCACCCGTCGCAACGGCCCTTCCTTGCTCGGATTGCAGGCCTACACTGGTATTTGCCCATTCCACATACATCACCACCTTGCCCGTCTGCGACAAATACTTGTCCGACGGCAAGCTGTATTTTTCCGAAAGGCGGTTGACGTAGTTTCCCAGGTTGGTATAAATCGGGAGCGAATACTTTAGCTCGAGCGAATCCCAGGCGGCAGCCGTTCCCCCCGGAGTTCCACGCGGAATCGTCATATTGATTTTCCAGATAGCGCCATGAATCGCCATCGTATCGATTCCTTCTGCAACGACAACGCCGTTGTTTATCAGGTCAAGCCGATTCGTCGCCGGGTTCAGCACGTAAAGTCGAATACTTTCAGACGAGGCCACCTGAGAACGAGCGGAGCCACCCGATGTCGAAACGAGTTCCTGCAAATTAACGTTGAACTTGATTTTCGGCTTGCCGCTGCTCGTAATCGGAATCCAGGGGGCATTCAGCGACGGAATATTTCCATGGCCATCGACTAGGGCACTCAATTCCTTCGGTTGCAGGCGAACGTAGTCACCGTCGTTTACCGCTAGTTCACTTTCCTTGCTGTACGTCGCAGAGAGCACCATGTCGCTCATACCGACAGTCACCAGCGGGAGCGACTTTCTGTAAATCGCCGTATCGCGGTCGCCCTGCTTCTGGCGGTAATACGTCATCGACGAATCCACGACCTTTACCGGTTCGCTGAGGTTCATGTCGAGCATATCGTACTTGCTTGACTTGGAGAAATCGATAAAGGCGGTCACGATGACAGGTCCCACCTTGTCTTCGGCCAAGGAGGAATCGGCTTCATAGGAGGCACCCGTGCCCAAATGCTGCGTCACAAGGCCCGCACCCGTCACATCGGAACCATTCAGGAAACCTTCGTAAGTTCCGCTGGTAATGCCGTAGACGAAAGGCGACGGCAAGTCGAGTTCAGCACTCATACCATCGGCGGCATAGGTCGGAACAGTTCCTGCCACCCACAAGGTTTCGGGAACGTTCCTACCAAAGACAAGCGAAATGCTATCCGGATAATGCTTCGGATCGATCGCCCTCACGTATTCCATGTGGATATGCTCGGCGGTGCCATCTTCGTCCTTGTCCGTAATCGAGGCATAGGTGATAGGAACCGGAAGCAGCTTTAACGTTATGCGAAGTTTCGGTTGTCCGCACTCCGTAGAGACGCCGTTACCGCTCTTGTCCTTGATGTCACTTTCAGCAAGGAGCTGGGCAAACATACCCTCGGTGACAACAGAGGTTCCGTTCGCACCAAAGGCGATTTCAAATTCCCACACGTTTCTAGCATCATTGTAGAGTCTCGAGAACTTGACTACGGGGGCGCTTTCTTCCGTATTGCCGTCCTTTGCAAATAGCTTTACCGGCCACTGGTCACCCGGTGCAGAAATCGGTTCGCTGAACTGCATATAGACGCGGTCGCTTGTCGCCGTATCGAGGCGTTCCAAAACGGCAACCGCCAAAAGCGTCGGAGCCATGCCGTCCTGGTAGAAGTCCGTGTGGCTTTCCACCTTTCCGTCTACATTCGACGACAAGGTCACGGAACCGCTCGGATTGGTATTGACCGACGTATCCTTGACAGAAGCCCTGATCAAGATGTTCTTGCCATCGCGCTTGATAATATCCGTCGTGGTAACCGTATCACCCTTGTACGTATACGTCACCGAATTGAAAGACTGATTTTCCTGGTATTCGTTCGAAAGTCGAATATCAAGGGCGTCGGGAACGTTATCGCAATCGGTATCGATCATCTTTGCAATATCGATAATCGGCCAAGGCGGAAGTTCCTCGATAATCAGCTCCGGATTACTCGATTCATACGCATATTGCGGCGAATTCAGCACACTCACAACCAAGTGCGTCGAAAGGACCTGCTCGGAACTCACGTAGAAAACGGCTTCGCCATTTTCAAGAGTGATGGTAGTTGTCGGAATCGTCGCCGTAGGCGAACCCCAGAAGAATACGTCGCCTTCGGCAACGCCTAGTTCAAGCGTAAGGCGCACCGAATCCAGGGAACGCTTTCCCAAGCTGTCGAGCAACTGCACACGGATCTCCACCATCTTGGGAGTTCCACCCGCCACCGTCTGGTAGGTCTTGTAAGTCGTCTTGTCGAACACCAGGTATCGCTTTTCGAGCGGATCTACAATCGTATCGACTTCGACGTTCGTACGCATCACGGCACAGGCGCAGTCATACTTGTTCTCGGATTTCTGATTTGCCCCGTGATTATGCCAGCTCACCCATTCCATGTAGTTGTTGCCATACGCAAGAGTCGTATCCATTGCGAATTCAAAGGCATCCCTGCGGTTCGCGGGCACATAACTGAAGATAGGCACGTTGTTTCTTATCACGGTCGAGCCATTCATTTCGAGGTCATCCAGGAATCCCGTCGGAGAAACCCTACTCTTGCCCTTGTAAGTTGCCACGGAGTCGCCCGTTTCAATCGAGAAATAAGGACTCTGGAAGGGCTTTTCAAATTCAAGAGAAACGGTGCGAGGCACCTGCGGACCATTTTCAGGAGTGTAATCCGGACCATAGCCGTAAATATGCTTGCCATGATAATAGACCGTCACATAGGGGTCCTTCGTAAAGGCAATAACCTTTTCACCATTGGAATTATATTCAAGGAATGTTGTTTCTGAGCCTTTAAAGTAGGGAGCCTGCGTCAAGTCAATTCCCTCAAAGTATTCAGGATCGTCTTCAGCAGTATGCGGACGGAGCGACCAGGACCCTTCAATGTCCTTGAAGGTAACCGTCTTTACACTATAATCGTAACTATGGAATATGACCTGAATAATCAACTGCCCCGAAACTTCTAGAGTTCCCTTTACATTGATTGGCAGGTAGTATCCGCCATGGCCGTCTGACTGAGAACTTCCAAACGTGATATTGATGGGCTTACCCATTTGACCATCGCCACCAAAATTCTGGTGGCAGTTCCCTAGAGCCGCCAAGTTAGGATCCTTTAAGTACAAACGGACTTCGAAATCTTCAAAGGGGATGGTATCGTTGTTTGAAATGGACAAAATAAACGCTTTACAATCTTGCCATGAGCTGCAGCTAGCTTCAGAACCGTAGGAACTTGGCTTCATAAATATGGCAAGGTCTGCATACGCGGCTTCGCTTTCAGTGGTAAAGCTGTAGCCCGCACCGCCATTGTCATCTTCCCTCATTCCCGAAGACACGCTAAAGAAATAGGTCGTTCCCGGAGTGAGGTTATTCAAAAGCACCTCGTGGAAAAGGACTGCACCGTCGGTCGACGACTGCGATTCGCTTAGCGAGCTCATAGATTTTCCATATTTAACAAGGCCATTGGAACGCACGTCCGTCCACCAATAAATCTTCGCACTGCGGTTATCGACCTGGCAAATCGTCACGCCACTAATATTGGGGTTAGCTTCCGTCATCGTAAACTGGTACCAGAGTCCATGGTTATCGTCCTTGCCCAAATTACCCTTGGTATCCATTCCTTCCAAGAAGAAATAGTAAGTCACGCCCATTTCAAGACCTTCGAGAACGACCGAGCCGCCCTTAGAAGCCGTAGTCTGCTGCACCGACTTCGCGCCACTCACATCGGGAGTCGTATTGTAGAAAACCGTCACCAGGGCAACCTCGTTGGCATCCCAGCTCACGATTGCAGAAGTCTTTGTAATCGGAGTTCCCGCAATATTACTGAACAGGGGCGCCTCGTTGTCTGGCGGAAGCGTCTGCGCCAAGCTCTGGGCCGGGAACAGGAACTGAGCCGAGAAGTCGATACAGGTTTCAGTCGATGTATATTTTTCCCAGTCTTCAATCAAGGTCTTGTTCGGAGCACGGCCACCCATCAGGGCACCAATCGGGCACTTGTACTCATAGGGCATTGCACCGGCGTTGTAGCCATCGGGGTTTGCCGAACGGTTATGCGGGTGCTGCGGGTTCTTGTCGCCTGCCCCCATCAAAAGCGAAATATCCCAGGGGTTCGCACCCAGTACATAGTACATATTGTCGAGCGCCACCTTCAGGTAACGTTCATCCTTTGTCAATTCGTACAACAGGAACACCGCCACGGCAGAACCCATGTTGTAACGCATCACGCCCCAGTCAAAACTTGTCCACACCAAGTTATAGGGAGGCTCCACATGGAGCGACGAAGCCCCTTCGCGAGGTTCCCCGTCTCCAGACCCCGGATAAGTTGCGGCAATGGAATCGCCATTCGAATTCGTCTGGACCTGCTTGCGGAAAGACGCCATCACGCGCTTGGACAGGGCATTTCTCTCTTCTTCAGATATGTTGAACTTTGTTTCATATTCGGGGTCGTTCAATATCAATTTCTGAATTGCAAACAGGACGTACGCAAAAAGGTTCTGGTAGTCGGTTGCCCAGGAGTTGTTGAAACCAGGGCCCGTTCCCAAATACCCCGCTTCAAAGAAAGCTAGGTCGAATTTAGCGGTTCCGTTCGAATTCAAGTCCTTGTTTTTATACAAGTCATAAGCGTACATGGTGTCGCCGGTGGCATACCAAAGCGAGACGGCGGCAGCGGCGGCATCGTCTTCGCAAAGACCCATACCGCTATAATAGCCCTTTCCGTTAAATTCGGGATTTTCATGACGGTAGGTCGTCGCTTTGCCCTTTCTAGCACAACCATCGGGACCGGAATAATTCTGGAAAGTCGGCTTCACGATCTTCGAATAAATGGTCTTTGCCGCATTCAGGAGGGAATCCGCATAAAACGGGTTGTAGGGCTTATAGCCCGCCGCTACGTTTGCAAGCGTTGCTGCATAGATGCCCGCCACGTTCGTGCCAATTCCACTGATGACTAAGCGTTTCGGGCCACCTTTTGTCTGTTCCTGCTGGTCCTGACGTTCCGGCAAATCCCAGTAGCTGTGGTCGTAATCACTCATACCCACCGTATGGTACATGTCCCCCTTTTCGATAAGGCCATCTTCCACAGAGGCGTTATACAGCTTCAATATATAATCGGTTCCCATTTTCGCTTCGTACAAGACGTCGGGAATACCGTCGACAAATGTCGTATCGGCATAGGAATGTCCAAAGCGGTCTTCCGCCTTATTCATATAGGTCAAGTAAACCATCGAAAGCACGTAGGATGCATAGCCCACCGTTTCAGCCACCTTGAAATGATCACCGCAATCGTGCCAGCCACCCGTCAAGTCGTGACTCACTTCGGAGCCATCCTGCAAATGGCACGCCTTGTGGAAATGCGAATCAGTGTTACCGCAACGCTGAATGCCAAAGAACATCAGGGACTTTTCAAGAATCGAATTGTAGACTGCAGGATGAATATGGAACGTCGCCGAGGTGTCCGGTCCAACCACCACAAAGAACTCACCCGGCGAACTCGGAACAAAGCCCGTAAAGTCGGCCCTGTAAAGCGCTTCCTTTTCCGTACTGACAGAATCCAGATTTCCAAACGTGTAGATGCTTTCCAGGGAATTAAAGGCGCCCCTCACCCAAATGTTTGGCTTTACGACACTGGGATTAATCAAGCTTAAGGAGCCGCTCCACGCCTCGGCACCACTCTTGGCATCAATCAGCTTAAACTTAGTGTCTTTCGGATCGGCAACGTATGCGTACTTGTAATGGTCCGGCCTATAACCCGCCTGGTTCACGCGAATGGCTCTACGGTTGTAGACATTCATCGAGTCCAAGTAGCGACGGCTATGCACCTTGTCGGTACGGTCCAAGTTGGGCAAAGCATCCGCGAGGACTGCGTCCGCGGCAAACAGTGCCAAAAGCAACACTAATTTAACCATTCTTTTCATACTCTTCCTTTTTATCCTCCACCATCTTTAAACACAAAAGAATGTGACCCTTTCGGGAACACATTCTTTGAGCATTATAGCACAGTGTCTAAATCCCTAATCATAGTCCTTTTATCAAGCGAGACATCTACTTTTTGGTTCTCCTGAAGCCGAATGTCTTGGTAATGGCATCGGATTCCTTCAGTTTTTCCGTACGGTCTCCTTCATCAGGTTCCTTCGGCAGGTATTCGCTCATCGCTTCGGTTGCAAACTTCGCTATGTACGGACCCGTTCCGATTTTCTTTCCTCCGGCACTGAGGGGGTAATCCTCGGGAGCGCACCATTCCAGGTTAAGGGTAAGGGTACTGCTTGCCGATATGTACTCAGCCACCGATTCCGAAGTAAACTCGTAGCTTGCCCTGTTGATATAGGCACCCATGTTGGTGAACAAATCCACTTCAAGCTTGATTTCGTAGTTGCGCTTCGGTTCGCCGTTTTCCGTGCTATCCTTGACATCGGGCAACGCGATTTCGATCACGAACACCGGACCAGCATGGCGGTAATCCTTAATAGGTGCGCTAAACACGTCTTTGAGCTTGCTTTCGCCCGCGGCAATCACAACCGTTTCCTTGTCCTTTGTCTCGGCAGTGAGGCGGAAGTTTTCGTCCGGCAAGAGAGCCTGTCCACCATAGTAGACAGAATCGGCATTCCTGCCCCTCGCGACATTTTCGGCCATAGAAATCGAGAACTTGATGTTGGACACAGAACCTGCCACCGGCACCCACGGGGTACCGTAACCGGCAAACATTCCGGCCTGATCCTTGAACACCGACGTTTCTTCATCCGAAATCAGACGCACGGAGTCCGCAATCCAAATGGCCTTTTCGTTCTTATGCCTGTATCCAAGACGGGCCGTCGTCGTATTCGGGGTGTATTCCAGCGACAATCCCGTACTAGCCTTGAGATCGAAAATGACCTTCGGTTCACCATCGCGGAAACGTTCCACCACGGCAGAGTGTCCGCCCACGGTATCCAGCGGTTCAGAGAACGTCAATGTCACATAGTCCTGCGATCCCTGGGATTCGTCGTTCTTCACGTCGTAACCCTGCCAAATCGCAGAAAGGATAATCGGCGGGCACTTGTCAACGACAGAATAATACTTGTCGAAGAAGCCTCCCTCGGGGCCAAGGCGCGGAGTCACTCGACCATAACCGTCGTAAGGACCGTTCGTCGTACCGTAGGCAAACGTATTCGACGGCGTAAGCGGAATCGAGATAATCGAAATCGTGTCGCTCACCTGGACAGAATCGATCGTCACTTCGCCCGTCGTAGAATCAAGCGTCGAAGTTTTCTGCCAATGCTGCGAGAATTCCTTTGTATGGACCCAATTGGAATCGCTGCGCTTAAAGCTCAACACTTCGGGTTTCTTGCCCCATTCGACCACAAAGCTATCCAGCATGTCCTTGTCGCGGAGTTTCTTTTCGAACTTCATGTAAAGTTCATCGACATAGCCGTCGCCTTCCTTGTCGCGCATTTCAGCAAGCGTCACAGGAACAGGCTTCGGAGTTTCCACAATCTTTACGTTGTCCTTACATCCAGAAGCGGGATCCAGGTAATTGAACGCCTTGTCCGCTACAGAAGAAGCCTTGACGCGCACCTGTCCACCCACCGGCAGGATCTTTCCTTCGGTATTTCCGGTTACCACATATAGCCAGCTCTTGCCGTCGTTACTTGTAGTCGCCTTTCCAACCACGCTAATGTCTACCGACGCGCCATCCACCTCGTAGAACCAGGTGTTCAGGGAGGCGAGCAGAACAGGTTCCGTAAAGGCAACCATCAAGGTATCCTGAACAGACCTAGGCTCCGGGTTTTCAAGAATCGTAAAGCTCAAAAGTCTCGGCAAGATACCGTCGGTAATAGGCACCCTTTCGATATTGGTCGCCCCTTCGGCCTTCAGGTATACAACGGACATACCCGTAGGTGCAGCCGTTTCCTTGATACCCAAGGACTGCGGCAAGTCCACAAGGACTTCGGAATTGTTCAGGGCCGCCGACTGATCGACCTTGAGCGTCACAGTATCCGACATACCCGGCAGATAGACGCTGATACTGTCGAAACTGTAAGCCGCTTCGAGCACGTTACTGAATTCAATCAAGAGCTTGTCGGCAATATTGTCACAGTCGGTATCCTGAGCCAAAACCTTCTGCGGTTCGGGGTACTTGGATTCTGCATAGAAGCTCTGCTTCGACACATCTTCTTCGTCGTCGGGGTCAATGTAAATCACCTGGATAGTGTCACCCGCAAAGAACGAAATCTGGTTACCGACGCGACCTTCCTTAGGAACAGACACCGCCGAAATGAGATACTCGCTCTTGAACGTTCCCGGATTCGAGGAATCCTCGATCATCTTGACCTTCAAGGTGTCGGCCTTCTTGTTGTTGATGACAAGAACGTTAATCGTCGAGCTGGTGTTAGCCTTATCCTTATCCGTCAGGTAAATGTAGAACTGCGTATTTTCAGGATCAACAGGCTTACCGTCCACAGAAACCGGGCTTCCGTCTTCCCTCTTGATCGTAAGGCTAGAGGCCGTCAGGTTACCACGGGTGAACTGTACGTAGTAGGTGCGGTTGATAAAGGCGCAACCACCGTTTTCGGCACATTCGGCGCATTCTGGGTCTGCACCGGCAAAAATCGTGAGGTCCACCTTGTTGCTACCGATCTTCATCTTGACCGGAATGTTCAAGGACCAGAGACCGGTCGAGTCAATTTCTCCACCGCCGGATGTGACGTTGTAGTGAGCAACGATAAGGTTGTCTTCTCTTCTGAGCAACAGGATTTCTTTTCCGATACGCTTGACATAGGTGTCGATTTCGGTACCGTTCGCCCAAATGCGCGTGATAAAGCCGCCTTCGGACACGTGAGCATAGCCCTTCACGAACACGGTGCTGCTCGTCTGGTCGATCTGCACGTACGAGTTATTGGACACATTGAACGGAGCATCAAGCGACACATCCATTTCATAATGGGCACGCTTAGTCGTCATTTCCTGGTAAGAGGGACTGTAACCCCAAATGAATTCGTCCTTGCGGTAAACGGTAATATACGGGTTTATCGCTATTTCCACATCCATATCGCCATAGTCTTTGGATTCTTCCGGCATACCATCATAGTCAGCACCATCCACCAGGAATTCGTGCGGAGCCCAGGACCAGTCGCCAGACTTTGCATTCAGTACTTTCTTGGGAGGCTGGCGAAGCGTCTCACAAGTCTTGAAACCGTCATTTGAAATACCATAAGAGAAGGCGAAGTCCAATCGGATTCTGGAGGCAGACTTCATTTCTGCTCCACCAAGAGGAACAGGGAAGTAGTAAGAATACTTACCTGTAGCCGCATCATAGGTATCTTGCAACTGATGCGGTCTTGCATTTCTCATCAACTTGCGAACATCATTACCAACATCGATTCCATCCTTATCGAGAAGCGGATGGTTAAAGCCAGCTTCATCATAAGCCTGCAGAATATCCGTATCAATAAGGAAGGCGCAATTGTCCACTTCTTCGGGCAATGCCGTAAAGTACAAGCGCAATTCAAGACTATCAAAAGGTCTAGATTCGTTATTGTAGATATTCAAATTCAAGTTCTGAAGATTGTCGAACTCGTATTGGTAGGCACGGACGCTAAAGTCGTACCAACCCACCGGAGTCGTAAACTTCAACAGGTCACCAGTTTTTTCGTCGGTGTTTGCAAATTGACCATTGCTTTCGACCATATAGTAATAAGTCGTCTGTTCCTTAAGGCCACCAATTTTTACATAGTGGAACTTGGTCGGAATGCCGGACACATCGGCATTGCCAGAGCCACTGTTAAAGGCGTATTCAGCAGCCGTCGTATGGGGAACTGTATCCCAATAAACCTTGGATTCGTACTCGCCATTCGGAGTGTACCACATGATTTCGGCACTGTCACCGAGCATGTTACAGACGGTCACGTTCGCAATTTGTGCGCTTTCCACGGAGTTGAGCGTCGTAAAGCTAAAGGGAGTCTTGGTGGAATCGACCATGTACTTATAGGTAACGTTGCTCGTATTGTAGGCATTTTGGCCTTCAACATAGAAGTAGTAGGCGGTTCCGTTCGTAAGGCCACGCAAAACAATTTCATGCTGCACACCGGACTTGTTTTCGTCTGAAGTAGCGGTAGTCGTCATCGAGCCTTCGGCAGTTCCATAGTAAATAGTAGCATTTCCACGAGTGGAAAGCTTCACCATCACGATTGCAGAATCCATGCTCACATGGCGAATTTCCACGCTCACACCCGGAGCCGCCGTGCGGTCAAACTTGGCGGCAGCAAGCATACCCGAACTTACGAGCGTCGCAGCAGCGTCAATACAGGTTTCAGACTTGTGGTAATCTTCCCAGCTCTTATTGTCGGGCACCATCGAGTTTGTCGTTCCCGGAACAACACCACCATAAAGGGCTCCTACAGGCGGTCTATACTTGTAAGAGGCGCCCGGCATATTCTTGCCTTCGGGGTTAGCAGCACGGTGGTGCGGGTGAGCATCGTTCTTGTCACCGATACCCAAAATGTACGACACATCCCACGGGTTCACGCCCAACAGGTAGTTCAGCTGGTTAATGGCAAGCTGGTGCATTTCATCGGCCTTCCAATCCGCATCACCCATATTCGGAAGCGTCAGATTCTGCTTTTCAATATCCTTTGCCACATCGGCGTATGCAAGCACTTCGAAAATGTTGCCCGCCTGGTAACGGTTGTAAATCCAATCCTGGTCCGTCTGCATAGAATACCAAATCGGATCGTATTTCACCTCATTCATTTTCCAGCCAATGCCATTCCAGCCAGTGCTCTTAGGCAATACGATTGTCGCTGTACCCTTACTAACATCACCCAAGTTGAAAATCATGTTCACGATACAGTCTTCAATCGCGTTCAGGCGTTCATCCGCGGTGAGTCCGTATTCGTTTATAGCCTTGTTTTCATCGGCAAGAATCAACTTATAAAGAGCGTAGGTCGCATAGGCGTAAGAGTTTGCCCAGCTGGTATTCTTGCCATTTTTCAAGAAGCCCTTGTCCGGCGACACGAACCAGCCACCCTTGAAGTAGCCCGGACCGTCCTGTTCATTCGTCGGCTGGCCCGTATACATATTCGTGTTACGAATCATGTCATCGGCATACTGCTTTTCGCCAGTTGCATAAAGGAGCGCCACAGAAGCCAAAGCCATGTCATCCACGAATTCGTTGTTACCGTTATAGGCAGGGCTAGACCATTCGGCAGCTTTCTTATTGTGCGTGAAAGTTTTTCCCTGGGCAAGATCCTTACCGAACTTATACATTTCCCTAGCAACCTTCAAGCAGCTGTCAGCGAAAGGCTTGTCGTATTCGGCATACATCTTGCTCAAAATAGCGAGACCCGCGGCAGTCTCACCACCGATATTTGCACCGATTTCACCCAAGCGCACGGTTCTAGAAAGCGGACCACCTCTGCGAAGTGCCGGGTCTCCCCTACTGGGGTCCAAAGGCAACTTATCCTGAGATTCCGGGCGTCCCCACCAACCGTGGTCCGAACCGAAATCACCCACAGAAAGCGCCATATCGTCAATGACTCCCTTTGCACGTTTGTAAGCGCGCAATACAAAGTCGGCACCATGCTTCGCTTCGCGCAACATGTCCGGAATACCATCCCTATTGACCGTTTCACCATGATTAAAAGCATAGTGGTCTTCGTCGGCATCCGCATTCGTTGCGGCCATCAAGGCTGCCACCATAAAAGCATACATCTGGGTCTGGGATTCCTTCAGGTGGTCACCGCAGTCATAATAACCGCCTTCCAAAGTCCCTGCTAGAGATTGATCAAATGAATAGACACCGGAATCCGAAGAGGCACCACCATCTAAGGTATGGCTTGCCGGATGGAACCAGGAATCACCATAACCACTACGGTTAATGCCGTAGAACTTAAGGGCAGCGTCCTTCACCATGGTGTACACCTTATTGCTCACAATGAAGGTGCTCGAGATATCGTTGCCCACCTTGATACGCAAACGGGTCTCCGTAGGAACAGTGCCCGGAATACGTCCCACCTGAATAATACCGGACTGACCCGTGATGTCGACCTGGTATCGCTTCTGGTCATTAGTGGCCGCATTGGTACCAGCAATAATCGTCCAGTCAGAAGACGTCTGCTGACCGCTATTGGCAAGCTCTCCTGTCACCATCGGGTTCAAAGATTTGCCATCAACATCCACCACTTCGAAAGTCGACGCCGTACCAATGTAGTAAAACTGCTTTTCAGGATCACTTTCCAAATAGCCAGCTTGGTTAATACGGATTGGCGACATACGGTAGTTGATCGCATCAAGATAAGCCTGATTCAGCGTATCAGGAATCAGCGCGTTCGGTACATAAGACGCCGGAGTACGGTTTTTGGGCACCATATTGTGCTTAGTCGTTACAGTCGTGTCGTAATGATCGAATACCGTCGTATCCCATGTCAATGGATAAACCGGACGAATCAGGTCATAAGGAGTCGGCTGTTCCTGTTCAGCGGCCATCACGGCGGCAGCGGCAAACAGGGCAACGGTCAAAAACTTCTTTATCGGCACAAACGCCTCCTTTCATATACAAGTAAGGGACGGACACGAAATGCGTCCGCATCAAAGCCCAAATACACACTCTATAAAATAGATTTATAAAGCCAAAATGTCTCACGTCAAAAGCAGAAAATGTTCCCTTTTTGCTCCCCTAGAAGACATTTTTTTATGACCTAAAACACGTTATTTTGAATAAAAGTTTTTGGTAAGAAAAAAGCGAAATTAAGTTTAAGAATGTTTACAAAACGGCAGTTAAAAAAGGAGATGCTTCCGGAACGAATCTGTGGCAAACTACTCAAGTATAGATCCTTCGACTACGAGCCTTACGGCTCTCCGCTCAGGATGACACTATAAGAAAAAGGCCGACACCCATAGGCATCGACCTTTCTTCAAAGGATTTGAACTGCAAAAAGAACTTATTAGTCCTTGCCGGTGAAGATAATCACAAGCACGGATGCAACGAATGCTGCAGACACGATCAGGAATTCCCAGGGGTTTTCCATGATGGTGGACTTAGCAGAACCGGCAGAGCTGTTTTCGAGAGCAGCCTGTTCTTCGGCCTTGGCCTTAGCAGCTTCTTCGGCAGCCTTCTTTTCTTCTTCGGCCTTGGCAAGAGCGGCGCTATCGACCGGAGCTTCTTCAGCCTTTGCTTCGAGAACTTCGGCAGCGGCGCTATCCTTGGCAGGTTCGGCGGCTACGGCAGCTTCGGCAGGAGCGGCGGAGTCAGCCGGAGCAGCGGCAGCTTCAGCAGGAGCGGCTTCGGCGGCAGGTGCAGCAGCAGAATCTGTAGCAGCAGGAGCGGCAGCGGCTTCAGCAGCGGGTGCTTCAGCCTTCGGGGCTTCGGCAGGGGCAGCAGCTTCAGCAGCAGGGGCTGCAGCGGCTTCGGCCTTCGGAGCTTCGGCAGCAGGCTGAGCAGCGGGAGCGGCAGCTTCGGCCTTCGGGGCTTCAGCGGCCGGCTTTGCGGCTTCGGCAGCAGGGGCGGCCTTGGCAGCCGGAGCGGCGTTCTTGGCAGCGGGGGCTGCAAAAACAACAGCAGAGGCAAGCATAGTTGCAAGCATCAGATTCTTGATCTTCATAGTATTCCTCTCAGTTTAAACTTTTTACAGTGTAAAAAATAGTACAAATCACACCTTTTTGTTCAAAAAAATTAAAAAAAATTACAAATTATCTGTTTTTTTGGTCGTTTCATCGCCTTTTAGCAAAACTAAGCACTAGTTATCAACAATAGCAGGCTTTTTTAGGGGAGTGGCGAAAGACAAAAGACGAAAGAATTTAAATTTTAAAGCAAGAAGACACATAGGCGTCATCCTGGAGCGCAGCGACGGGAACCAGTACTGGAATCCCTCCCTTCGGTCGAGAATGACTGCAGAGGATCAAACCTTTAACCCTTAACCCCTATTATCTACTATGGCATTCAAATACGAAGCGACCGTGCAGCACGGCGAAGACAAGACTGAATACGTGAACCTCGGCAAGGAAGGCATTTCCGTTGCCGAATTCGAAGGCAAGAAGATTTTGAAGGTCGCCCCCGAGGCCCTTACCAAGATCGCCCAGGCAGCATTCGAAGAAGTGAGCTTCAGGCTCCGCCCGGCCCACACCCAGAAGGTGGCAAAAATCCTTCAGGACCCGGAAGCCTCCGATAATGACAAGTTCGTAGCCCTCACGCTTCTGAAGAACGCCTGTGTCGCCGCCAAGGGAATCCTCCCGTTCTGCCAGGACACCGGTACCGCCATCTGTATTTGCCACAAAGGCCAGCAGGTCTGGACCGGCGCCGACGACGCAAAGGCAATTTCCGAAGGTATCTACAACGCCTACACCGGCAAGAACCTGCGCTACAGCCAGATTGCCCCCCTGACCATGTACGAAGAAAAGAACACGGCTTGCAACCTCCCGGCTCAGATCGACATTCACGCCGAAGAGGGCGCGGACCTCAAGTTCCTGTTCGTTGCGAAGGGCGGTGGCTCTGCCAACAAGACCTACTACTGGCCGATGACCAAGGCGCTCCTCAACCCGAAGTCCCTTGAAAAGTTTATTGCAGACAAGGTAAAGACGCTCGGTACGGCAGCCTGCCCTCCGTACCACCTCGCCATCGTGATTGGTGGAACCTCTGCCGAAATGAACACCCACACCGTGAAGCTCGCTAGCTGCGGTTACCTCGATGACCTTCCGACCACAGGAAGCGAAGGCGGCCGTATGTTCCGCGACGTGGAAATGGAAGAAAAGGTTCTGCACATCTGCCAGAAGACGGGCATCGGCGCCCAGTTCGGCGGAAAATACTTTGTTCATGACGTACGCGTCATCCGCTGTCCGCGCCATGCAGCAAGCTGCCCGGTCTCTATCGGCGTCAGCTGCTCCGCCGACCGCAACATCAAGGCAAAGATTGACGAAAACGGCCTCTGGCTCGAAAAGATGGAACACAATCCGGAACAGTACCTGCCGAAGGGCGACGCCGTGAACATGGCCCCGGCCGTGGAAATCGATCTCGACCGCCCGATGAAGGACGTGCTCGCCGAACTCACCAAGTACCCGGTCAAGACCCGCCTGAACCTCAAGGGCACGATGATTGTCGCCCGCGACATGGCACACGCAAAGATTGCCGAAATCTTCGACAAGCAGGAAAAGGGCGAAGCCCTCACCGATATCGAAAAGACCGTTCTCGAAGTCGTGTCCAACCACCCGATTTACTACGCTGGCCCCGCCAAGACTCCGGAAGGCATGCCCACCGGAAGCTTCGGCCCCACGACCGCCGGCCGTATGGACCCGTACGTAATGCGCTTCCAGAGCAAGGGCGCCTCGATGATCATGGTGGCTAAGGGCAACCGCAGCCAGGATGTCACGGACGCCTGCCACAAGTACGGTGGATTCTACCTCGGCTCCATCGGCGGCCCGGCAGCCATCCTCGCCGAACAGAATATCCTGAGCAACGACATCGTCGCCTTCCCGGAACTCGGCATGGAAGCCATCCGCAAGATCACCATCAAGGACTTCCCCGCCTTCATCTTGGTGGATGATAAGGGCAACGATTTCTTTAAGGATCTCCTCTAAGGCCGTTGCCCTTGCGCCAAGCGAATGCGGCTCGTCTTAACGAGCCGTAGGAGCGCGGAGTATTTGGCTTCGTAGATTCTTTATTGCGGGGGTCAAATACGGAGTCTCATTAGGGCAACGACTTCTTTAAAGATCTCCTCTAAGGCCGTTGCCCTTGCGCCAAGCGAATGCGGCTCGTCTTAACGAGCCGTAGGAGCGCGGAGTATTTGGCTTCGTAGATTCTTTATTGCGGGGGTCAAATACGGAGTCTCATTAGGGGAATGACTTCTTCAAGGATCTCCTCTAAGGAAGCTTCGCTTCGAAGCATGAGTGCGCTCGAAAACTCGCTTTGAGGTGAGAGCGACTCAGATAAAATTTTCCCGCCGGTTACACCGGCGGGATTTTTCATACAAAGTCAGATAAATTCGGAAGCAATTGTCGCGGATTCCTAGTAGTCCTTGTATTCCACGTTCTGGAGGACTAGCCCCTGCGGAGGCGCCCAAGTGCGTTCACCCTTAAAATTCTTCTCGAAAATCTGGTTCACGGTTCCAAGCGGGAATCGTCCACGGCCCACATCAAAGAGCGTTCCGACCATTGCACGCACCTGCCGGTGCAAGAAACGGTTTCCCTTGATATGGAACATGCAACTCCAGTCGTTCAGGCGTTCCAGCCGAAATTCCGTCAAGATGCAGTCCGTCGGCTTACCATCGTTTCGAGGAATGCAAAAGTCGATAAAGTCATGGTGTCCCAGGAAAGACTTTGCCTCCTGTTCCATAGCATCCAAATTCAGGTTCAGCGATCCGCATTCCCAGCCAAAGTCACGCAACAGCGCGACCGGACGCGTAAACAGCGTGTATTGGTAATAGCGGCAAAGGGCATCATAGCGGGAATGAAAATCGGGAGCGCAAGGTTCCAGATCGCGAATGCGAATCAGTCTTTTGGTAAGGCCGTTCACCGAACGTACAACCCTGGCACAATCGAGTTCACCGTCAAAATCAAAGTGGACGCACTGACCGCGGGCATGCACCCCCGTATCGGTCCGGCCAGAACCCGTAATACGAATAGGCGTACGAAGCGCAACGGAAAAAGCTTCTTCCAGCGCAGACTGTACCGTTACAAACTTGGTCTTGCCGCCCTCGTTCTGGGCTTGCCAACCGTAGAATGCGCTGCCCAGGTATTCGCAACGAAAGCGATACCGCATTAGCCCATGGCTTCCTTGATAACCGCCTCGACCTTTTCCTGAGAAATCTTCAGGCTTGAGGCAATGGCAGACGCAGGGAAACCGCGACGCGACATCTGCAAGATCTTGACCTTTTCGCTAGATTCGCGATCGAAGCGGGTCACCTCGAGCGGGCTTTTCGACTGCAGGTTCGGGTCACCCGTCATATTGCGACTTTGCGCACGGAGCTTCATCGTCCTTTCACGGGAAAGGCCACGCGGTGTACGCAACACATCCGACAGGTTCTGCATCGCAGAAGTGATACGTTCCTTGGCCGTCGGACGAAGAGTCGGCTTACTGTCGGGCGATTCGGTCGTCAAGATCTTATTTTCAGGGACGCCGTTTTCGTCTTCAAATACAATCTGCGGCTTTTCGGCGTTTTCCGAAGGTACCGCCGTCGTCTGAGTCGCCTGCTGTTCCATCGTTTCACGCTTGCGGGCCGCATAGGCCTCGGCATCGGCAATAATGGAACGCTTTTCGCGGCGCGGATGCGGACGCGGAGGAATCGTCGCATCGTCAAGTCCACCCTTGGTTTCCTTGAAACGCTCCGCCTTCACCGCTTCCATGCGGCGGGTAATAATTTCCTGACGCTTACGCAACACAAAGATCAAGATGACAACGCAAAGGGCAACAGCGGCAATACCGCCCACAATCCACTTTACCGTTTCAAAGGACAGGGGGATTCCGCCAACCGTCGTTGCCTCTCCCGGTTCTACGGCAGGCGCGGCACGCATCGAAGCCAAGTTTTCCCACGCGGAATCGAGTTGCAACCGAATAGCCACCTGCGCATCGGGCGTACCTCGGGAATTCCACAAGGCAAGCTCCAGCGAATCGATCCTTGAACGAGCCACAAGATAGGCATCGGCTTTGAAAGACGAACTGGCACCGGAAAAATCTACGGTCAAATAGGCAGCAAGAGCACAAACCAGTACAAGCAGCACTAGGGGCGCGACAAACTTCTTCATGTTCAATAAGATAGCAAATTTTAACCAAAGCATCCAAATTCAAAAGACAAATCGTTTCGAAAAAGAAACTCCTGCATCGAGGGAATGTTGTCAATCGTTGAAAATTTCTCAACACTTTCTTAAAGAGAAATCGCAGTCCCCATAGTCAAGAAGGGATCAGATTTCTAACTTAACAGTCAAGAACTCTTTGTTCTCCTCCTAACCCCCAAAAAACTCCCTGGCGCAAGTCAGGGAGTTTTTGTTTTTCAAGCCCAACAAAAAAACGGATTGCCTCGAAAGCAACCCGTCCAAAAGGCTTACGCCCGTAATTAGCGATTGTTCAAGGCATCGGCAATGATGACCCTGTTGCCCGCCGACTGAATGGCGAGCTGCATCGAAGCCGCCGCCGTATAAAGGAGCGAATTCACATCGGAGGCATGCACCGGCATTACCGAGACACCCATGCTGAGCGTCGTCGCAAGGATCGTGTCGCCGTAGGCAATCTGCAACTGCGAAATCTCGTTGCGAATCTTGTCGGCACGCTGACGCGTAATCTTGAGGTCTGCACCCGGGAGAATCACGCAGAATACCTCGCCTTCGTAACGGCACGGGATATCTTCGCTGCGGACATAACCCGGCAAACGTTGGCCCAGTTCCCACAGGAGCTGTTCCACGGCATGGCGGCCACGGGTCTGCTGAATATCGACCACCGCATCCGGATAAAGCATGATAAGGCCAATCGGATTCTTGTGACGGATTGCCGCAGACACCTCACGGGAAAGAGATTCTTCCATGTAGCGGCGGTTGAACAGCCCCGTCAGGTTATCGCGAATGCTCTGCTGTTTGAAACGGACGTTCAAGTTCTGGTTTGCAATGTACTGTCCAAAGGTCGTTGCAACAATGCTCACCTTCGCATGCCAGTCATCCAGGGACTCGTTGTCGGGCAGGACGTCCGTCTGCAACGAGAAGATGCCAAAATGTTCCTCGATGCCTTCAATCGGAGCGCAGAAAGAAACTCCCTTCGGATGATGATGCAGATGGGTGCAGCCGCCCGTGAGTTCCGGCGTAGAATAATCGGTGATTACGATATCGCCCGAAGCATAGCTTGCGCATTCACCCGGACGGATCACATCGTCACTAATGATGTAGGGGCCAAAAGAAAGCACCTTGTGCAAATCAGTCTGCGTCCCTGCATACATATACAGGATACCCGCCGCGTTGGGGAAAAGCTTCGGCAGCAGGTTTTCGAGCGCCTTGACCACCTCGGGAACAGGACGGTCTTTCAGGAGTACCCTGGAATACTGTTTCCACACGTCCAGCGGAAAGCCCACGCGCACAGCCTGTTCATCCAATTTTTCGAGAGCCGCCTTAGCGGGAAGGGCTCCCTTGGGAAGCGGCATATCTTCGGGTTCCAGTTCCGGTTCGCGTTTTTCGCTTGCAGGAAGCCCCGTCACGAAATCAAACTTTTCTCCCTTGATCGAATTCAGGGTTTCGGTGAATTCCGCCTCAGCGTTTTCCACCTTCTTCTTGCAGATATTGTACAGGACAAACCCAAGAACAATGCCCCAGGCGCCGACAAAAAAGAACTTTCCACCTACAGAAAGAGTCGTCTCGGGCACAAAGTACGAAACGACAACTCCTGCGACAAATGCAATTAACCAAAAGATGTAAGTCAAGAAACTCATACCAATAATTTAGTTAATTGAGAAAAGAACGGGCAACCCGAATATTTCCAAAAAGAGGCTCTACTCACCGCTTTTCATGGCATCGTACTGGGCCTTCACCCATTTTGCACTGCGGGCGGTAGACTCTATGGTCAATTCGTCGATGATTCCATTCCAAGTGTCATTGGCGACTTCACTTCCGCCAATGCAGAAGGGAACGGGTTCGGCAAAATCCTTGGGAGTAAACTTGTCACCGGTTGCCGACTCATTAGCCAGTTCTCCATTCACGTATAGATACAACTTTCCACTTTCGTAAACAAGGACGATATTCGCCCATTCGTTCGGCGGGAGCACTCCGCCTCTTTCGGTATTGCCCTTAGAAAGCGAAACATAACCCGTAGACGTGATTCCGTCGCTCACGGCGACAATGGAACTCGTCAAGAAGTCATACTGCAGCTGGAACCTTGCGGCCGATTGAGTCCAATCAATTCGCTGGGCAAAAAGTAGCTGGTAGATGCTACCGACACGGAAGCCCTTCCAAACGGTCCATATCGAAAGGGTAAAGTCACCCTCGCACGGATCGACATTGCCAACACCAATGTACTGTCCAACCTTCAGGGAAATTCCCTTTCCTGAAATACCATCCACGTATTCAACACTGTCCGGATCGGCAAGGGTTCCATCGCTGTTGTAAACAACCGTTCCGTCATTTTCGCCGTCCATGTGAAGATTGATCGAAATGGCAAGATTTTCAGTCGTATCGACCTCGGTCGAATCCGTTTCAACGGGAGGCGTTTCCAGCGAATCATCCGGTACGACAACCGGTTCAGGAACAGTGATTCCCGCAGGGACATCAACCATAATACCGGCAAAGGTAACCCCGCTATAGTAGCGATAATCCGAAATCGTGAGCAACCCGTTGTTTTCCGCACGCTTTTCAAGCGACGGAATCTTAAGCGTATCACCAACAGCGGCCGTCATGAAATCGAAGTGCGCCATAGGCTGTTCATCCGCCACATACACCAGCGAGATTTCACCCACAGGCATAGACGAGAATGCAAACGAACCGTCAGAATTCACGGGAGCAGTTTCGCTGCGTCCGACAATGCGCATATAACCGGAACTGGCATCGGCGACACTGCTTTCGAGCCTGCGCGGATATCCAACCATCACATGAGCACTTTCCTTATTCTGGATGCGGGAAAGTCCCATTGTACCGTCGCCCCCTTCGGCATAGAGCACCACGGAGCGCGTACTGTCGAACTTCAAGCTGAACATTCCGTTATCGTCCGCAAATACGACTACGGACGAATCTTCTAGCGCGGTTTTACCCCAGTCATCGTAATAGGCTACCACGCGGGCACGGGCCACGGGCTGATTGCTCTCGGTCACTACAAAGCCTTCCGCAACGGAGTTTCCGATATCCGTCACGCCGCCCGCCATATCGTCACCTTTGGAACAAGACGACAAGACCAGCGCAAACAAGGACACGGCCGCAAAGCCCAACAAATTTTTCAAAGAAATAACGCCAGAGGCATTTTTGAACAAGTTATCCATTATTTCGCCTCCTTTTCAATTTTCTTACTCATCGGGAACGCAACAAGCATCATTTCGTACACACGCTCTACATTAAGGTCATTGGCTGCCCGCGCAATAATCTTTTTGCGGGCCTCCTCCAGCACCTCCACCGCATAATCATAAGAACTTTCGCTCATGGCAAGAGTCGTAAACGCAGCAAAGCGTTCGTTCTTGGGCATCGATTCTACGGCGCCAATGGCATGCTGAATATATTCGCGACGGATCTGTCTTAAGGCTATCGGCGGGATCTCGGAGGCATCGAGCATCTGCGATGTCGCCTCAAAACGATCTCCCACTTTCTTGAGCAGATTCCAGTCCAAAAGGTTTTTGACTGCCTCGCGGGCTTCGTCGGTCGTAATCTGCGGGGTAAGCATACGGGCAAGCAACATATAGTCGCCATGCCAATCGGCATTCACGGCCATTTCGCGTACCACCGGATAGTACCATTTGCTAAAGTACGCCTGTTCGCGAGTCGTGACATGTGTAAATTCAATCTGCTTACGAATCTGGACAATCTGTTCCCAGGCGTTTTCGCGTTCCCCCACTTGCTGGGCCTGATTGTACTGCACCAACGCCTCGAAATAGGCTTTCTGCAACGGTTCGAAATTCATCGCCTTCGCGATTTTTTCAATGGACTTCGGCGTCAGGTTAAAACGTCCACGGATCACGTTCAAGCAATAAGAAGAACTGCTGAATCCCGCTTTCGCCGCAAAAAAGCGGTGCGAAAAAACAGCCCGCATCTTCTTCTGTTCCTCGAAGTAATCCTGCAGGAACTTGCGGAAGTCGTCGTAATCAAACAGATGATCTAGCGCAATACACATATTCGTAAAATAAATATTTTTTACACGAAAATCAATAGCCCGAGGAAATTTTTACACACCCCAAATTGCCGTTTTAAGGCGAAATTTGACAAAAATCACATTACCGATACGATTTGTTTCAGTTCGAGCCGTTCAAAAATTGTTTACACACTTAAAAAGGGAGAATCCTCTCCCTAACTCTAGCCACGGCTCAGCCTGCTCCGCACGCCATCAAGACCGTTCGGCCCTATTGCAGAAAAGATTTGTCTATTTAGCCTCACTCTCGCCACAGTCCCAGCTTAACGCATGGGACTTTAGGCTCACAAATGGCCGTTCCGGAACGTTCGCTTAGCGGCCAGGCTTTCGTCGTGTCTATCGTTACCCTCTCTAACGGGGAGCCCCCGTAACGCCCCCATAAAAAATGTCACACGGATTTTATCCGTGTGACAATTAAGGCGATGTTCGCCTTTGTATGCTACATACCCTTGTTGCGCTACTTCGTAGCGCAAACGGCGTAGATTTGCTTATGTCGGCAAGCGAGCTTGCCGCCGCAATCAAATCTACATGCCTTTTTTGAAATTCTTCAGCAGAGCGCTCATCTTGCCAGGCATGGCTGCGGCCTTCTTCGGAGCTGCACCCGGGCGTTCCTTGCCGGCGATTTTCGCCTTGAGGTCAGCGAGAGTTGCATGGCCCTGAATGCCGCCCTGCGGGCGGGCATTGCCGCGACCGTCGCGGCCGTGGCCACCGAATCCGCCACGGTTACCACCAGCACGCTGGCCACGCGGGCCATTAGCACCTGCACCAGCGACACCATCGGTAGATTCCTGCTTCATAGAGAGGCTAATACGCTTCTGTCCCACATCAACAGCCACGACACGCACCTTCACGATGTCGCCCACGGTCAAAACCGTCTTTGCGTCTTCCACGAACTTGTCGCTGATTTCAGAAACGTGCACGAGGCCGTCCTGATGAACACCGATATCCACGAAGGCTCCGAAGTTTGCCACGTTGGTGACGACACCTTCCATCCAGCTACCCGTAATCAGGTCCTGAATCGTGCGGATCTTGTCATCGAATTTGGCGTAGCGGAATTCCTTACGCGGGTCGCGGCTCGGCTTCTGAAGTTCCTTCATGATGTCTTCCAAAGTAGCCTTACCCACTTCGTCAGAGAGGAATTCTTCGAGGTTAATCGCCTTCACAGCTTCGGCATTACCCACCATATCCTTCACAGACACGCCAGCCTTTTCGGCCATTTTTTCCACGAGGGCGTAGTTTTCGGGGTGAACGGCAGAATCATCCAACGGGTTTTCGGCACCCGGAATGCGCATAAAGCCAGCAGCCTGTTCAAAGGCCTTCGGACCGAAGCCCTTCACATTCTTCAAGGCTTCGCGGCTAGCATAGGCACCGTTTTCTTCGCGGTACTTCACAATCGCTTCGGAAAGCGTGTTGCTGAGGCCTGCCACATGAGAAAGAAGCGGAGCAGAGGCGCTGTTCACGTCGACACCGACCATGTTCACGCAGCTTTCCACCACTTCGTCCAGGCGCTTCTTGAGTTCGCGCTGGTTCACATCATGCTGATACTGGCCCACGCCAATGGACTGCGGATCGACCTTCACGAGTTCAGCAAGCGGATCCTGCAAGCGGCGGCCAATGGAAATGGCGCCACGAGTCGTCACGTCTTCCTTCGGGAATTCCTGAATGGCGACCATGCTTGCGCTGTACACAGAAGCACCGGCTTCAGAAACGATGACGCGCGGCGGAACCTTGCCCTTGAACTTGGCAGACATTTCAGCGCAGAAGGCGTCCGTTTCGCGGCTAGCAGTACCGTTACCGATAGCGATCAAATCAATCTTGTACTTGTCAATGAGGCCCATCAGGTACACAGCGGCACCGGCCTTGTCGTTCCACGGTTCATGCGGCTTGATAATGCCGTGATCCATGAACTTGCCGTTTTCGTCGAGCACGGCCACCTTGCAACCCGTACGGAAACCCGGGTCGAGAGCGAGCACAGCCTTGTGACCTGCCGGAGCGGCGAGCAAAACGTCTTGCAGGTTCTTGCTGAACACCTTGAAAGCTTCTTCTTCGGCGGCGTCCTTGAGCATCAGGCGCACTTCGCTTTCCATGCTGGGCTGGAGCAGACGTTCCCAGGCATCCTGGCACATGGCTTCCAAATACGGAGTCCAAGTCGTATTGCCCTTGATAATCTGAGTCTTGAGGTAGCCCACCATTTCTTCGTTCGGCACTTCGATAGAGAGGCGGAGTACCTTTTCCTTTTCGCCACGGCGGAGAGCGAGCATACGGTGACTCGGAATCTTTCCGACCGGTTCGCTAAAGTCGTAGTAGTCCTTGAACTTGGTTTCCTGATTTTCGAAATCCTTCTTGACCTTCGAAATCATGACGCCCGTCTTTTCCATCTTGTTACGCAGATACTGACGGAATTCAGTGTTGTCAGCCACTTCTTCGGCCAGAATGTCGGCGGCCCCCTTCAGGGCGGCCTTCGGATCGGCAAGGCCCTTTTCTTCGGACAGGTAAATCAGGGCAATCTGTTCGGCCGTGTTGCCGGTTTCTTCCTGCGCCCACATGAGACGGGCCAAGGGTTCGAGGCCAAGTTCCTTTGCGGCAGTCGCACGAGTGCGCTTCTTGGGCTTGTACGGAGCGTAAATATCTTCGAGAAGAGTCTTGTCCTTACAGGCTTCGATCTGCGCCTTGAGTTCGGGAGTAAGTTTTCCCTGTTCTTCGATACTCTTGAGGATCGTTTCCTTACGGTCCACGAGTTCTTGCAAGTAATCGCGGCGGTGGCTTATATCGCGCAGCTCGATTTCGTTCAGCGTGCCCGTCTGGTCTTTACGGTAGCGGGCGATAAAGGGGATGGTACCACCCTGGTCCATCAATTCGAGTGCCTTGGCGACACGCCATACTTCAAGGTTAAGCTCTTCGGCAATAATTGCAGAAAAATCCATAATGTAGTTCCGTTTTTAAGTTCGGTTCGAGGGTCCAACCGTCCTGTTCTTCACGCAAGACGCGCGGCCCTAAGTTCAACCCGACGACCTCCGTCGAGTGCCCCGGGGATAAACACGATCCCGAAAGCAAAAATGAATATAGAATAAAAAAATGACAGCAAAATGTCAAAATGAAGAGGAATATTCCAAATTGGAACAATTTGAGAACATATTTTCTTCTTACAAAATTATGTTTGTAAAAATTTGTTTTATATTTATAGTGTTAAACTCCAACAAAGGAGTCTAGTATGTTTGGTAATTTGGTAAATAAAAAAGCTTTGAGCAAAAAGGCGGGTTTCACCATTATCGAGTTAATGGTGGTGATTATTATTGTGAACCTACTTTCGGGGATCGCAGTTCCCAAATGCACCGAGCTTATTGAAAAAGCAAAAGAACGCGTCGACATGCTTAAACTTTACTACTTGCGCGATGCAATAGAAAGAGCATTGTACGAAAACGATGTTCATAACATCTCTGAAGGAGCAAAATGCGGAAACGCGACATCAAACAAATCTAAGTTGGACGAATATCTTTCTAGCAAAAAAGGCGTTTCTCTATTTGTGATTGAAAGACATGATTCTTTTACTGCAAATTATCAAGGAATACACGACAAAGCAAAAGAAAACAATATGTGCGGCCTTGTCTATGACGGCGGATTCTGGAATACAGCCCTTAAGGAATCCGGCTTTGAAGCCGTAGCGGCAATCGTTTCTGACCGAGCCAACAATAACAGTTTTAATAGAAGCTCAAAGCTCTATACCACTAAAAACGTCAAAACTGTCAATAACAAAACATGGACACGAACCTACCCCACCAAACCACTCTTCCAGAGCAAAGCCATGACTTCTGATTACGGTGCAAAGGGCGAAAATCAGTCTCGAATTACCATGCGCGCAAGATGGAGGAACTGCGACCCTAGCAGCCATTCTATAGACGTTTTCTTTATGAACGAGTCAACCCATAAACCGCTACAAGGAGTTTTCACGACATTTGCAACAATGGCCAACTACGATGCCAAAGGGTGCAAATAACAGACTTCAAAAATTTTATATTTAAGACACAGATGCTCAAGAAGGGAAAATCTAATGCTTACAAAGGTTTTAGATAAAACAAAACAAAAACGTAGGAAAGGCGGATTTACAATCATCGAGTTAATGGTCGTTATTATTATCATTAACGTGCTTTCAGGCGTTGCCATACCCAAACTCTCGGACTATATCGAAAAAACTAAACAGAAAATTGATCTTTTGACACTTTATTCCTTGCGCGACGCCTTAAGCAGGGCTTTATACCAGGACGACTTTTCACGTATCGATGAATCGACAACCTGCAGCGGCAGAAAAAACAGCAAAGAAAACTTAAGCAAATGGTTAGCTAGCAAAGACGGCGTAACGTTATTCATTATCGAGCTACACGATATACTCCCTGCCAATTATCAACCTGACAACAAGAACAGAATCTCGGACAACCAAAACATGTGCGGACTCCTTACAAGCGAAGGCTTTTGGAACGACGCTCTTAGGGAAGCTGGTTTCGAAGCCGTAGCGAACATCCTCATCGACAGGCAAACCGGCAAATACCGAAAAGATAAGGGTTACACCGCCTACCAAGTGAAGATTAACAACCAAAACTGGTGGAGAACGTTCCCCACCAAGTCCCTTTTTGTCAGCAAGGCCATGAATGGAGACCCTGACGCCGCCATGACTGGAGTCGGTGGGCAAAATAGGTACAACTTTAAAATCAGGTGGACTGGCGCAAACGAGAAAAGTCATTCTCTCGAAGTTTTCATACAGAGCGCACAAGGCACAGGAGCGGGAAAACCGTTTACGACACGTCTCGGCACCTGTTTTTCAACAGATCACGCACTCTGCAACTAATGCGCTTCTACCAACAACCCTTTCCTATCGCGGTCGCCCCAAAAAGGAAAACGGGCGGCCCTTCTTTTTACTACCTTGTAGTTACTATGAGTGAAAACTGTCTTTTCTGCAAAATCATCAAGGGAGAAATCCCTTCCAAGAAAATCTACGAAGACGATGACGTATTCGCCTTCTATGACATCGCCCCGCAGGCTCCGGTACACTTTCTGGTGGTGCCGAAGCGCCACATCGCAACCATCATGGACATGAAGCCTGAAGATTGCGAACTCGTGGGCAAGATGCTCTACCGCGCACAAATTATCGCGAAGGAACTCGGCATCGAGGAATCCGGTGCACGATTCGTATTCAACTGCAAGGCCGACGCCGGACAGACGGTGTTCCACATTCACCTGCACGTGCTCGGCGGACAAGTCATGGGCTGGCCTCCGTTCCCGGAAAAATAGACGAAAGAACGCTCGTAAACTCGCTACAGACTAGAGACGATAGATTTTATAAAGGCGCTTTGCGCATTAATATTGTGCGGCAGTGCCGCGATTCATCATCTTTCGTCTCTCGTCTTTCGTCTCTCGTCTATGATTAAGTCTCGCGCCATTGTACTGCATCGCTTCCCCTACAGCGACTCCAGCTTTATCGTGAAAGCGCTCACGGAAGAGTGTGGCGTGGTGAGCTTTATTATCAAGGGAGCAAAGCGAAAGGAGTCTCCCTTTAAGGGAGCACTCGACCCGCTCGCTCTTTCGGAAGTGGTATTCCGGCAAAATCCCTCGACCGACCTCCAGTTCGTCAAGGAGGCCTCCATCATCGATTGGCACGGTCAATTACGGGCCTCGCTGATGGAGCTTGCCATCGCCCAGGTGATGGCAGAAATCGTGCTGCGGTATGCACCGCCCGCGACCCCAATTCCCGACGAGTTTACCTTACTCGACCATGCCCTCGCAGAACTCGACTCCACCGCAAGCCACGCCGCAGGCCAAGCAAGCACCGACGATTCCATATTTTCCCGTTGGCTTTTAGACATTTGCGACCTGTGGGGCTACCACCTGGACCTAGGCGTATGCAGCCGCTGCGAAAAAATTCTGGTAGAACCCGCGGCAGACTTTTCTCCGGAATCTGGCTCGCTGATTTGCAAGCATTGCCTAGGCGTACAGTCACCCCGCGCACGCCAAGAGACGCTCAAGGGCCTATGGGAACTACATCTGCACGAAATTCACCCGAATCAGGCCGTACAAAACTTGAGCGGGCGCGTCTTTGTGGAGAACGCTTTGCTATCTTATCTGCGCAATCACATCGGATTCCTGAAAGAAATCCATTCCCTTTCATGGCTACAGGAGGTTCGTAAGTTATGCTCAGCCCCATCGACATAAAGAACAAGAAGGCTAAAGGCGAAAAAGTTTCGATGATTACAGCCTACGACTACGCTTTTGCCCAGATGGCAGAAGCGGCAGGCGTTGACCAGATTTTGGTAGGCGACAGCCTTGCAAATACCATGCTCGGCTACAAGAGTACCCGCGAAATTGGCATGAACGAGATGCTGATTTTTGTGTCGGCGGTTTGCCGCGGCGCCCCCAACACCCACGTAGTGGCCGACATGCCCTACTTGAGCGACAAGGACCCGCAAACGGCCTACGATAACGCTCGCCGCTTTATGGACGTGGGAGCTTCTTGCGTCAAAATCGAGGGTACTCCCGCTGGCGTGCACGAATATTTGCTGAGCCACGACATTCCTATTTGCGCGCACCTCGGACTTTTGCCGCAGACGGCCGAAAACTTCAAGCAGAAGGGCCGCACCGAAGAAGAAGCGGCCGCAATCATCGAGGCGGCCAAGTACGTAGACAGCCTGGGATGCTTCGAGATGGTGCTGGAACACATTCCCGAAGAGCTCGGCAC